>CBFIFQ010000005.1:0-51853 GCA_965661905.1 Opitutales bacterium | reverse complement strand
GACAACTAAGGCAAAGCCTTGCGGTGGGATGAATCAGACTTTTCATGGCATTTTAAGCCCTGAAAAAGGCGATGAACCCTGAATAAGTAAAGGTCCAGTTCCAGGATCAGGACTTCCTGTCGGGGGGTGGTGGAAATAATACGGGTGTTGGAGGTGGGGTGCATCCAAAGGGTTTCATCCAGGTAATGGTAGCGGACCTGCCGGCCGGGGGCGAAACCGGGACGACGGATAAGGCCTTCATCCACCTGGTGAATTAGGCGTTCCTGGACCTGCGGGTCCAGCCAGCCATTGGTGGGAACTCCGGAGTGTGCCTCCAGTTCCTTCAGGCTTACGCCATGCAACGGGCTTGCCTCATCCTCCTCGATGGAAGCAAGCGGTGGCCCGTCCGGTTGAATCTCCACTTTTTCTGCATCCAGGACGGGTGAATCCCAAAAAGAATGAGAGGGAAGGATAAAAAACATCCAGGCCAAAGAGGCGGCGAGGGCGAGAGCAGGTGGAAGAAAGAATAATAGTTTTTTCGACTTTTTTCTCGGCTTGTGCAACTCAGAGGAAATCCTGCGAAAAGAGACATCCCCGGAATCACCAAGGGCATCCGCGACCCGGGCGGTGAAGGCATCAGTTGGGGGCTTAGGCTGCAGAGCCTGAAGCTCTTTTTCAATGTCCTCAAACTCGTTCATTTCTCCTCCTTCCTTCCGACTTGGGGCGTGTCATCCAATTCCGCAGGCAACCAGTCCTTTAATTTCTGCAGAGCGTAACGATAACGGGAGGCTACGGTGTTGAGGGAAAGGTCCAATGTTCTCCCAATCTCATCAAAGGTAAGCTCTCCCCAGATTTTAAGAGTCAGGACTTCTTTTTGCTCGGGCGGGAGGCGGTCGACCGCCCTTAAAATTGCTTTTTGCCGTTCATCCTGCTCAAGGTTAAATTTAAAAGACTCATGCAGGGGTGACTCCGCCACCACTTTCTGCTCCCGCACCTTCCGCCGATCGAGGCTGCGGGCCCAATCGATCGCCAGCCTTCGCACCTGACGGTAGACAAGACCGGGTGCGACCTCCCCGGTGTGCCCATATAATCGCCATATCCGAACAAATGCCTCCTGAACAAGATCTTCCGCATCGTGTGGATTACGGGCTTGCTGACGGGCAAAAAGTAAAAGTTTGGCCCCGTGACGGGCAAACCATGACTTCCATATGGGTTCGGCGTTGATCATGAATACATCAGTTAGAGCGAAATACTTTCTTAGATTTGTTTCTCCATTTTAAAAAAAAGGACGGAGTGGACAAATTATTATCAAACTCCGCTTTTTTTAAGCAAATTCAAAAAACGGAAGAAATTGGCATCAGTTATGCAAACTCATTTTCCAAAAGGGCAAAATAGGAAACTAAGTATGGTTTCAAAACATTAATGCGCGACCTGGGCTGGGTCGCGCATTTTTTTTGCTTTGATTGCAAGGTCAAGGGTTGTCGGTGTTTCCTTGAAGTCATAAGCTTCGTTATTTAAAAGAGAAATTCTGTCCCCATAAGTTGTAGACCTAATGAAACTAAGCCATGACATGCATCTCGCGTACTGCACCAATGTGCACCGGGGAAATACCTGGGAGGAAACCTTTGATTCCCTGCAGTCTGATGTCCTTGCGGTTCGGCAGCAAGTCTGCCCGGACCAGCCTTATGCCATAGGTTTACGACTTGGAGCCGAGGCCGCCGGTACCCTGCGGGAGCCCGCAGAGTTGCTCTCTTTTCAGCGATGGCTCGAGGATCACCACTGTTATGTATTTACGATTAATGGTTTTCCTTACGGGGAATTTCATGGAACCCGGGTAAAAGAACAGGTCTACCGCCCTGACTGGACATCTCAGGACCGGCTGGATTACACCCTGGTACTCTTTGAAATCCTGGAACAACTATTACCTCATGGGGCGGAAGGCAGCGTGAGCACCCTGCCCGGTTCGTTCAAGGAATTTATTTCTCCCCAGGAGGTACCGGACATCCTTTTTAACAATTTAATTTCATGCTCCCAGGCCATGGAAAAGATGGAAAAAGCCAAGCAATTAGACCTGCACCTTGGGCTGGAACCGGAACCCCTAGGCTTGTTTGAAACCTGCCTGGAAACCATATCTTTTTTCACCCAACTTCTTGAACACACACCGGACCGCGAAGCCTTACTCAGGAAAATTGGAGTAAACTATGACTGTTGCCACCTCGCCGTGGAAGGAGAAGATGCGGCCACAGGCTTGCAAGCTCTTGACGATGCCAATATTCGCCTGAGCAAATTGCACATAAGTTCCGCTCTTACTTCCCAACCCACACCGGCCAACCTCAAAACCCTGGAAAACTTTGTCGAAGAAGTGTACCTGCACCAGGTGGTAATGATACAAAATGGGCAGGTATTAAAACGCTTTAAAGATCTGGACCTTGCCCTGGCCCAGGCAAAGCAACCCAATGTTGAACTCGGGCAGGAATGGAGAATTCACTTTCATGTCCCCCTGCATGCCGGTCCGGGAAATGGGCTGGGTGATACAGGCAAGCATGTGCTGGACAGCTTGGACTGGCTGGCCCAGGCACCGGAAAAATGCAGGCATTTGGAGATGGAAACATACACCTGGGAAGTTCTACCCCTGGCGTTACGGTCAGAAAGTGTGGTGGACCAGGTTGCCAAAGAATATGCCTGGACCCTGGAAGCACTCCGGGCAAGAGGAATTCATAAATTACCCGACTCATGACCTCTACCCCCCCTGCTCCCAGACTCTTTCATCATACCCTTACCCTGGGCCGGGTGTCCAACCTGCCCACTGTCTGGACCAATTGCCTGGCCGCCTGGGCCATCAATTTGAGCGTCAATGAAAGAGTGCGGGGTATGCCCGAGTGGAATGGGCTGGGTATTTTCCAGGTGGAACTCCTGTTGTCTTTGATCCTCGGGGCCAGCCTCATGTACATGGGCGGCTGCACCCTCAATGATGCGTTCGATCAAAACTTTGACCAAGAGCATAACCCTCACCGACCAATTCCCAGCGGGGCGGTCACCGCCCGCTTTGTCTGGGTTTTGGGGATATTGGAAATGATCCTGGGAGCCTGGGCATTGTGTAGCCTGGCCCAATGCGAAACTTATTGGGTCGCCAGCCTAGGCCTGTGTATTATCACCTACGATGTCGTTCACAAGAAGTGGGCGGGAGGGGTGTTTTTGATGGGTGGCTGCCGTCTCCTTCTCTGGGTATCCGCGGCCACCTGCGGAACAGGCACGGTCATCTTTCCTCTTACCTGGATTTGGGGGGGAACCCTCGCCTTTTATGTGGTGGGCATAAGTATGTTTGCCCGGGGCGAAGCCAAAAAAGGGGAAGAGGCACCGCGCATATCCATACTCTTTCTTTTCGCTTCTCCTCTGGTGGCCCTCGCCGCCCTGATTCATTGGAATAATTTGGACCCGATCCGGGTGTTTTTGGCGAATGTTGTGGGATTGTTTTTTGCGTGGATTGCCTTCCGGGCCATCCTGCAGATGCGGGAAGGTAAAAAGGGGGCGATTGGGAAAGGGGTATCCAGTTTACTGGCAGGGATTTGCGTAACTGATGCCGTAGTCGTGTCCTTTTGTGTGCCCGCCTTAATTCTACCTATGCTTGGCCTCTATCCTTTTGCCCGATGGGTGCAAAAGAAGTTTGCGGCCACCTGAGCTAAGATTACCCTGTACTTCATGCCTACCACCTATTCGACCATCCGCAAAAATATCCGTCTGGACTTTAGCCACCGGGTGTATTTTACCCAGGACTGCTTTTCGCATGCCAATGAGACCCTGGCGGGCATTGTCCAACCACACCGCAAAAACCAGCCGTCCAAAATCATTGTTTACCTGGATGAAGGCATGCTGGATGGTAATCCCAATTTACCCGGACAAATCGAAAGTTATTTCAAAGCCAGGGAGGATGCATTGAACCTGGTTTGCTCCCCTATTTTTATCCGGGGCGGGGAATCAGCGAAAAATGAATGGGGCCTGGTGGAAAAGATTTGGAGCGATCTCAATGCCTATTCCCTCTGCCGGCATTCCTATGTAATCGTCATTGGAGGAGGAGCGGCGCTGGACATGGTTGGGTTTGCCGCGTCCACCGCCCACCGGGGGATTCGGTTGGTCCGCCTCCCTACCACCACCCTGAGTCAGGGAGATGGGGGAGTTGGAGTCAAAAATGGTATCAATTATTTTGGAAAGAAAAATTGGGTTGGCACTTTTTCGGTGCCCTATGCGGTCCTCAATGATTTCGCCTTCCTCCGGGGCCTGCCCCAGGGGCAAAAGCGGGCGGGTTTTGTGGAAGCTGTGAAGGTTGCCCTGATTCGGGACCGTTCATTTTTCGAACAGATTGAAGCCCGTGCCCATGACCTTGCTCAGTTTGACGAGGAAGCCATGCGTCATGTCATACGCAAAAGTGCTGCCCTCCATCTTGAGCATATTGCAGGATCAGGTGACCCTTTTGAGCATGGTTCCGCCCGCCCACTTGACTTCGGTCACTGGGTCGCCCACAAGCTGGAACAAATCTCTGGCTTCCGTATCGGGCATGGGGATGCCGTGGCAATTGGCTTGGGTGTGGACCTTCTGTACTCGGCAAAAATTGGATTAATCAAAAAGTCTTCCGCGGAAAGATGCCTCCAGCTTATTGAAACTTTAGGGTTTAAACTTTACGATGAAATTCTCCGGTCGCAAAGCGATCAGGGTCAACCAGTTATCCTGGAAGGCTTGGAAGAATTTCGTGAACACCTGGGTGGGGAATTAACGATTACCTTACTTCAGGGTATTGGCGAAGGGGTGGAAGTGCATGCCATGGATCAAGACAAAATCCTGGAGTCTGTGGACGACCTATGCGCCCGCAACCTTGTCCGCCTGGAAAAATAAAAAAATGACCAACACGAAGGGTGCTTCGTTTCCGCGGGTTGCGGTAATAAATTTAGTGGGTTTATGCCGCAGGCATCTGGGGGAGAATATGCCACGGATTACGGCTTTCACCCAAAAAAATGCATACCAGGACCAGCTGATCCGCCCCACCCTTCCTGCCCTCACCTGTTCAGCCCAGGCAACCTATGTAACCGGCACATCGCCGGAAAAGCATGGCATCGTTGGGAATGGCTGGTATGACCGCACCCTCAACGAGCACCATTTCTGGAAACAGTCCAATGCCCTGGTCCAGGGCGAGAAAGTCTGGGATGTGATCAAGAAAGAAAGGCCCGGGTTTACATGTGCCAAACTTTTTTGGTGGTATAATATGTATTCCACGGCTGACTATTCCATTACCCCCCGCCCACTTTACGGATCGGACGGAAACAAACAATTTGATATTCACAGCCATCCCATGAGCATAAGGGATGAAATCAAAAAAGAACTGGGAGACTTTCCGTTTCCTTCCTTTTGGGGCCCGATGGCCGGCATTGCCTCCTCGCAATGGATTGCCGATTCCGCACGCTGGGTCGAAGATCGCCATGCCCCGGACCTCTCCCTGGTCTACCTGCCTCACCTCGACTATGACCTCCAGCGATACGGACCCAAAGATGACAGGATTCCCAAAGCCCTCTTGGAAATCGACGAAGTTGCCGGTGACTTGATTACATATTTTGAAGACAAGGGAGTCACCCCCATCCTGCTTTCTGAATACGGGATTTCCCAGGTTGATCAGGTAATCTATCCGAACCGGGAATTCCGCCATCAAGGATGGCTGTCAATCAAGGAAGAATTTGGCGGTGAAACCCTGGATTGCGGAGGGTCCGATGTTTTTGCCCTGACCGATCACCAAGTTGCTCATGTTTATATAAACAACCAAAGCCCTGACTTTCGAAAAAAAGTACGGGCATGCCTCGAATCCATGGACGGCGTGGCTGAAGTTTTAGAGGGGGCCTCACGCGAAAATGCAGGACTCAACCATGAACGGGCTGGTGACCTGATCGCCCTGAGTAAAGAGAACGCCTGGTTTGCTTACTACCACTGGAATGATGATGCCATGGCTCCAGAATTTGCCCGCTGTATTGATATACACCGCAAATATGGGTATGACCCCGCGGAATTATTTTTTGACCCCGATCTCACCGCACCCAAACTGCGGGCAGCCCGAAAGTTAATTGCTAAAAAATTGGGATTCCGGGTGCATATGGACCTGATTCCACTGGATGCGTCTCTGGTTAAAGGAAGTCATGGTGTGATCCCCAAGGATCAAGCGGACTGGCCAATCCTGTGCGGTCCGGTCAAAAACGATTCGCTTTCCCCACTGGAACCGACGGAGGTTTTTTCAGTCATCCGGGACGCCCTTTGTACCCCCTGAAATCCTGCCAGTTTAAATCAGACCCGATCTCTCAACGGTTTATCAACCCGGGGGAGATGACTTGGCCAGCATCTCGGCAAATAAGCCGTCCCAACCGAGTGACTTAAGCCTGGAACGCATTCTTCGGAAACCAGCACCATACACCGGGTTTTCACTCTTCATCATATTTTCCCGAAGTAAAAGCGATACCTTACTTTTGTCCTGAGCCAGGCAAATCTCCGAAATAAGGTTACAAAACCCTTCAATTTCCGCCGGAGTGGAATCAATAAATCGTTCATTAAGCCAGACATGAGCATACTCATGGGCAAGCACTGAAATGCATTCCACATAAGGAAGGCCGGAAAGAATATAGATCCGGTGCTCAAAGCTTGTGGAAGAATCCACCCCGCGGGTCACCTTAAACTTGGTCAGGGTAAGCCCCCGAAGTTTACCCTCTGATTTTATCCTTTTCGCTTCGCGGTCTAGGAATGGGCGATCCACAAGCTCGATCTGGATAGGCTTATCGGGCAAACTCATACCCACACCCCGAAGAACCGGTACGACTCTGGCCCGGACCAGCGACAATTTTTCCTGATCAAACACAGCATCCTCCAAACAGTTCTGGCAGCTAACCCGGCCGTCACGAAAGTATTGCTTCGGGTTCGAATCCTCCCGGCGAAAAAAACGGGCACAACTATCACAGGATGAAACCTGAGAGGCATGTTCCAGGTGCACCAATCCACCCCATGGCCCTTTCCCCAGACCTTCTCCCCCGACAAATGATTGACGGCAGGCCAGGCAGCGAAAGCATTGATCATGATATTTATCATCCCCGGCTTCGCGGTACCTCTCCCCCACTTTCTCCTTACAGGATGCACATCTTTCCACCGCGGACCATTTTTGCATATACGCCTGGTCTTCACGCACAAAGCGGGAAATCGAAAAATAATAATCACGGTTGTTTACCCGTAAGCCAACCCGGGATCCATCCACTTCGAAAACCACCCCATCCACCTCGGTGCCATTGGTGCTGGTAAAAATTCTGCCCTGCAGAGAAAGGCTGGGACTAAAAAAGCCCAGAACAACCCACAAGCAGGATTGAAAAAATAACCTCAGGATTGCAGGATGTTTTCCCAAAACTCGATTCTGGATGCAACCTGACCCGGACCGGGCATGCCCGGCTTTTCACGCTTGGCAAAGGCTCGATCCAAATTAAACACCTCCCGCCAATCATGGCGGAGTTTATCCGAGACAGCGAATGCTTCCTCATCTGATAATTCAGGCAAGGGCACTTTTTTCTCCTCACTCAAGGCAACCAGAGAGCCCACCACATGATGGGCCTGACGAAAGGCCACACCGGCTTCCACCAAATAATCCGCCAAATCAGTGGCGAGCAATAAAGGGTCCGATGCAGCGGCCCGGCACTTTTCCTCCTCAAACTTGGCAGAACCAAGACAGCCGGCGGCGACGGCCAGGCATTGGCTTAGCTGATCAAGGGAATCGAAAACGGGGGGTTTATCCTCCTGCAAGTCACGGTTGTAAGTTAAAGGCAGGCCCTTGATTGTGACCAGAAGGTTGGTAAGATTACCAATAATTCTTCCGGTTTTCCCCCGAATGAGTTCAAAGGAGTCAGGGTTCTTTTTTTGGGGCATCAGGGAAGAACCGGTGGTGAAAGCATCCGGTAATTCAACAAAGCCAAATTCGGTTGAGTTCCAGAGAATAAAATCTTCCGCTAAACGGGATAAGTGAAGAGCGGAAGTGGCACAGGCACTGGCAAACTCCACAAAAAGATCCCGGTCGGCCACCGCATCCATCCCATTGGGCGTAATTCTCGGTGAACCATCGGTATCGACAAAGCCCAATGCCTTGGCTGTAAACTCACGGTCAAGAGGCAAGGTTGAACCCGCGATCGCTCCGGAACCCAGAGGGCAGACATTGGCATGCTCAGCGACATGAGAAAACCGTTCATGATCCCGGCCAAATGACTCAATGTAGGCAAGTAAATGATGACCCACGGTTACAGGCTGAGCCCGCTGTAAATGGGTGTAACCTGGGATGGGTAAAGCTGCATAGCGTTTGGCCTGGTGGAGCATGGAAAGCATCACTCCTTCTAGCCCGGTCTTTACCTGCATGCAGGCATCCTTGAAAAAAAGACGCATGTCGGTGGCCACCTGATCATTTCGGCTCCGGCCGGTGTGAAGCTTGTCGGCTGCATCTGTCTTGGCCCGCAGAGCCTGTTCGAGGTTCATATGCACATCCTCAAGTTCCAGTTTCCAGGGAAAAGAATCCTCTTTAATCTCTTCAAACAGCTCGTGAATGCCTTTTTCAATGGCTTTGAATTCCTGATCGGAAAGCAATCCCACATGGGCAAGCATAGAGGCATGCCCAAGGCTGCCTTTTAAATCATAGGGGGCGAGCCGCATATCAAAGGATACGGACTCCCCAAAAACTTGCATCAAAGCGTCCGGTTGCTCAGAAAACCGACCGCCCCAGGTAACTTGCTTTTTTTCCTTGGACATAAAAAAACATCATCCAAAGGAAAGGAATTGTCGCAACCATATTTAAGGTTGCCTGAAGAAAACAGGTTTAGGAGAAAATCTTGCGAACCTTGGCCACGGCATGATCGCGGTTGAGTTTGGCAATATAGTCCAGTGAAATATCCTTGGGGCAGGCAGCTGAGCATTCCCCATAATTTCGGCAGTTACCAAATCCGGATTCATCCATCGCTTCCACCATAGCCAATACTCTCTTGTCCTTTTCTGCCTTGCCCTGAGGAAGGAGGTTGAGGTGACCAGCTTTTGCGGAGGTGAAGAGCATGGCCGAGGCATTTTTACAGGAGGCCACACAAGCCCCGCATCCGATACAGGCGGCTGCGTCCATGGCTTTATCCGAGTCATCCTTGGGGACAGGTAAAGCATTTCCATCCGGGGCACTTCCTGTGCGGACCGTGATGTATCCACCGGCCTGAGTGATTCGGTCAAAGGCGGAACGATCCACCACCAGGTCGCGAACGACAGGAAAAGCACGGGCCCGGAAAGGCTCAATGGTGACTGTGTCCCCGTCATTGAATTTACGCATGTGTAACTGGCAGGTAGTCGTTGAATTCTCAGGACCGTGAGGCAGCCCATTGATGGTAAGAGAACAGGTTCCGCAGATCCCCTCCCGGCAGTCATGATCAAAGAGAATGGGCTCCGTCCCCTGCTCCAATAACTGCTCATTTAATTGATCCATCATTTCCAAAAAAGATGAATCTTCGGATACGCCCTCTAACTGATGAGTCTCAAAACGACCCTCGTCTTCAGCGCTATCTTGTCTCCAAACTCTAAGAATTAATTTCATGAAATTTCCTTATTTATAACTACGCACGGCAAGTTTTACATTATCGTACTTTAATTCCTCCTGATGGCGAGCCGGAGTTTGACCCTCGCCCTTGTATTCCCATACCGCAGCATGGGCAAAGTTTTCATCATCCCGGGTGGCTTCCCCTTCTTCGGTCTGATATTCCTCCCGAAAATGTCCGCCACAGGATTCATTTCTTTCCAAAGCATCCCGGCAAAGCAATTCGCCAAAGTCTATAAAATCACGCACCCGACCCGCTCTTTCAAGCTCCGCGTTGAGGTTGTCACTTGCACCTGGCACCAAAAGATTTTTGTTGAAATCATCCCGTAGGTCCTGAATCTCACCAATGGCTTTCTCCAAACCGGTTGCATTACGGGCCATCCCGGCATACTCCCACATGATTTGACCGAGTTGTTTGTGATAGGACCGGGCGGAACGGTTTCCGTTTGCCGAGGTAAGTTGGTCGACACGCTCCCGGACAGATTCCATCACCTCTTTAACCTCGGGGCTATCCGGGCTGATCGATCCGGCTCCAGAATTCGCCAAGTAATTTCCAATGGTGTAAGGAATCACAAAGTAACCGTCACTCAGGCCTTGCATCAGAGCACTGGCTCCCAAACGGTTGGCTCCATGGTCCGAAAAGTTGGCTTCCCCCAAGGCAAAACACCCGGGAATGGTGGTCATCAGGTTATAATCAACCCATAAGCCCCCCATGGTGTAGTGGATGGCCGGATAAATCCTCATGGGGCGTTGGTAAGCGTTTTCACCGGTGATTCTTTCATACATTTGAAAGAGGTTGCCGTAGCGCTCGCGTATCACATCTTCTCCGAGGCGGGAGATGGCGTCCGCAAAATCTAAGTATACTCCCCGACCCCCGGGGCCTACGCCTCTTCCTTCATCACAGGCCTCTTTGGCAGAACGACTGGAAATGTCCCGGGGTGCAAGGTTTCCAAAACTTGGGTATTTTCTTTCCAGGTAATAATCGCGATCTGCTTCGGCAATATCATTGGGGTTCTTCCCACAGTCTTCCGCTTTTTTGGGCACCCATACTCTTCCATCATTTCGCAGGGACTCCGACATCAAGGTGAGCTTGGACTGATGATCCCCTGAAACCGGAATACAGGTGGGGTGAATCTGGGTGAAGCAAGGGTTGGCGAAACCTGCACCTCTGCGGTAAGCACGGTAGGTGGCGGTGACATTACAGCCGATTGCATTGGTGGAAAGGTAATAAACATTACCATAGCCGCCGGTGCAAAGAAGGACAGCATCCGCAGTCCAGGCCTTGGTTTCTCCCGTCGCTAAGTTACGGGTGATAATTCCCTTGGCGTGACCGTCTACGACTACGAGGTCGAGCATTTCATGCCGCGTATGCATTTTTACCTGACCGGTGGAAATTTGACGGCTCAGGGCACTGTACGCACCCAATAATAGTTGCTGACCCGTTTGACCCCGGGCATAAAAAGTCCGGCTTACTTGGGCTCCACCAAAGGAACGGTTGGCAAGTAATCCCCCATATTCGCGGGCGAAAGGCACACCCTGGGCCACGCACTGGTCAATAATATTGGTGCTTACCTGAGCCAGACGGTAAACATTGGCCTCGCGGGAGCGAAAATCACCACCCTTGACCGTGTCGTAAAATAAACGATGGATACTGTCTCCGTCGTTCTGGTAATTTTTGGCGCCATTGATCCCTCCCTGGGCGGCAATGGAGTGAGCCCGACGGGGGGAGTCCTGGTAGCAAAAACAATCCACATTGTAACCAAGTTCTCCCAGCGTGGCCGCTGCCGAACCACCGGCCAACCCGGAACCAACAACGATCACCCGAAACTTTCGCTTATTCGCCGGATTGACCAATTTGGATGAGAAACGATGGTTGTCCCACTTTTCGGAAAGCGGGCCTTCGGGGATTTTGGAATCGAGGTTCATAGTGTTAATTTCGTGATTGGGTCCTAACGAGACGCGAGGGTGTCGGAAAATAATGATGGGTCAAAAAATGATATAATGTCGAGTGTCTGACCTAACACTAATATCGGGATGATGGAAAAGCCCAAGAAAATGACCCAGGCATAAGCTTTGGCAGCCAGATCAATTTTTACACGCCAGGATTCAGAGCGAATGCCCAGGGACTGAAAAACACTGCTGAAGCCATGACTGAGATGACCGCATAATAAAAACATCGCCACGATGTAAAAAACTGAAACCCAGGTATGCTGAAACCCAGCCAGCACCATGGTGTAGACATCATGAACTTCCTCCCCCTCCGGTGCTCCGACCGAAGTCATCATGTCGTTGTACTCGGGATAAACGGTGCGAACAGTGAAGTGTAGCAGATGAAAAACAATAAAAAACAACAGGATGGTGCCGGACAACCCCATCTTAAGAGAGGATAAGCCAGCCCGTTTGGTGACTTCCACATCATTGCTTTGGGGGCGGGCAGCCCGGTTCTCACGAATCAAAACAATCGCAGTCCAGGCATGAATAACCACACAAACCAACAGAAACAGACGGGACCCCCAAAGAATCGGCATGGGCAGCGACTGGAGGGCATGGGCGTAGGCATTAATTTTATCTTGGCCAAGAAGGACTTGAAGGTTGCCGGCCATATGTACAAACACAAAACCAATCAGTACAATGCCGGTGAGGGCCATGAGGTATTTTTTTCCTAAAGAGCTACTAAACATAGTGAGTGTGGATTATTATATCTAATTCTTTGACTTGCCCAAACAAAACACGAGGACAATCCATGGTTAAGTTACTAGTATAAGCGGTGTCAATTAGCTAAATTAATAGCCGTACCCAAAAAGTAAATTATTTTAGTTAGTGTAAAGTGTGAACAAAAGAGAGTTGCAAGGGGTAAGCCGAGCGTGTCATTGATTGTTGTTTGTATCATGAAATATATCTTCATAACTGGTGGTGTTGTCTCCTCCTTAGGTAAAGGACTGACTTCAGGGGCCCTGGGAGCCCTTCTTGAACAACGCGGGCTCACAACAAGAATCCAAAAATTTGACCCCTACCTGAATGTAGACCCAGGGACGATGAGTCCATTCCAGCATGGTGAAGTTTATGTGCTGGATGATGGGGCAGAAACAGACCTCGACCTCGGGCATTACGAACGCTTCACATCGGGTAAACTTTCCCGGTTCAACAACTTAACCAGTGGGCAAATTTACGAATCAGTTATTCGCAAGGAAAGACGGGGGGATTACCTTGGGAAAACGGTTCAGGTTATTCCCCATGTAACCAATGAAATCAAGGACCGGATCCATGCGGCAGGTGAAGGGGTAAATGTGCTGATCACGGAAATCGGGGGAACCATCGGCGATATCGAAGGCCTGCCTTTCACCGAAGCCATGCGCCAGTTTGCCAGTGAGGTCGGAAAGGCCAATGTTCTTTTCATTCATATGACCCTCTTACCCAGCCTAAAGGCAGCGGGGGAGCTCAAAACCAAGCCCACCCAGCAGAGTGTGGCAAAACTTCGTGAAATCGGAATTCAGCCCGATATTTTAGTTTGTCGGACCGAACAGCCAATCACCGAGGAGATTCGGGAGAAACTTTCGCTTTTTTGCAGCGTACCCAAGGAAGCTGTGATTGAAGAAATGGATGTAAATCATTCCATTTATGAATTACCCCACATGTTGAAAAAGGAAGGCTTGGACCGCTTGGTTACCCGCTTTCTTGGCTTGGATGCCCCGGCACCCAAATTGGATGAATGGGAAGAGGTTGTCCACCGCTTGCTCAACCCCAAACACAAGGTGCGGATCGGAATGGTGGGGAAATATATGGACCTCCAGGATTCCTATCTTTCAGTCAATGAGTCCCTCGTGCACGGGGGTATCCGCAATGACTGTGAAGTTGAGGTCGTGTACCTCGATGCCGAAGATATTGAAAAGGACGGCCCCGAAGCTCACCTTCAGGATCTTCACGGGGTGTTAGTCCCAGGAGGATTTGGCGATCGGGGCACCGAGGGGAAAGTCATGGCTTCCAAGTATGCCCGGGACCATCACCTCCCCTATTTTGGTCTCTGCCTTGGGATGCAAATTGCGGTGATTGACTTTGCCCGAAATGTACTGGGTCTTGAAAAGGCAAACAGCGAAGAATTTGATCCCCAAACACCGAACCCTGTCATTCACATCATGGATGACCAAAAATCCGTCGAAGATAAAGGGGCAACCATGCGTCTTGGAGCTTGTCCATGTGCTCTCAAAAAAGGATCCGTTGCTTATCTTGCCTACGAGAAAGATGAAGTTTCAGAAAGACATCGTCACCGTTTTGAATTTAACAATGCCTACCGGGAACAACTGGAAGCGGCAGGCTTACTGGTTACGGGAACCAATCCGGAGCGTGACTTGGTCGAAATCGTGGAAGTAAAAAATCACCCCTGGTATGTGGGGGTCCAGTTTCACCCTGAATTTCAATCCAAGCCCAACAAAGCCCACCCGCTTTTTGCTTCCTTTATCGAAGCTTCCCTCAACCGGAAGCTAGCCAATTCCCCTGAAAAGCCGGCGGTTGACCCCACAACTGAATAGCTTGTAATCATGAAGTCATCCCCATGGAGATGACTTCATTTTGGCCTTTGCTGATCGACGAAAAAGATTCAATATACCCTCAGTGATTGTTGATGCCCACACCCATAGCTATCCCCCAAGCATAAGGAACGACCCCACTGCTTTTGCCCAAAAACAGAATGAAAAACATTGGCTTTCATTAGTAAGCCCATCTTCACCCAAAAGCTTACAGGGTTGGGTCTCAACCGACCAAATGATAAATGATATGGAAGCAGCCAAGGTGGATAAGGCTGTGCTGCTTGGCTGGTATTGGGAAAACCCGGAGTCCTGCCTCCTTCATAATGACTGGCATGCCCAGTGCCTCCAACAATTTCCTGACCAGTTCATTGGCTTTGCTTCTCTTCATGCCCGATTACCCAACCCGGTGGAAGAACTTAAAATAAGAATGAATCAAGGATTCCAAGGCATAGGCGAGTGTCACCCATGGGTTCAAGGTTCCTCGCTAAGAGAAAAATCCTGGATGAAATGTATGGAGTTTGCCAGCACTCACCATTGGCCAGTCACCTTCCATATCACAGAACCGGTTGGCCATGATTATCCTGGCCGGGTTTCCACCCCCTTTGAAGATTTTCTCTGGCTGGCCCGGGAATTCCCGGATCTTAAAATTATATTGGCCCATGCAGGTGGCTTATTTCCTTTCTACGAGCTCAACCCAAAAATTCGAACGGAAGTAAGCAATATATACTACGATCTCGCCGCTTGCCCTTTGCTCTATGAACCAAGCCTCTATCGGAAAATAATGGATACAGTCGGTGCCCACAAAATTCTCTGGGGTACCGATTACCCGCTCCGTATTTTCCCGCGAACCCAAAAAAAACCAGACATGGCAACCTTTCGCGACTTGATTGAGGAAGAAGCCGGGTTGACCCATGAAGAGCAATCCCAGGTCCTTGGGGCAAACCTTTTATCCCTGCTCCCGTGTTAATCGAACTGAAAAAAGTAGCCCCCTTCCCCTTGCCCTCTAAAGTGGTCAGGGAATCAGAAATCTGGGACGCAAATGTCTCTTTCCCCGCAAAATCTGCATCCCTGCTCTCCGCCCAGTCCGGGATGGGGAAGTCCACCCTTCTTCATATGATTTACGGTATGAGAAAAGATTTCAGCGGAAAGCTTTTAATCGATGGTCAGGACACCCGGGGTATTCCCTACCAAAACTGGGAAGATATAAGAAGATCATCCATATCGATGGTTTTCCAGGACTTGCGTTTATTTCCCCACTTATCGGCAAGGGAAAATATCTTTCTTATTCCGACTCAAAACGGAGCGGTTCCACCCATGGAAGAAATGGCTGACCGCTTGGGCATGAATGCCTGCCTTGATCAAAAAGTGTTCACCCTGTCTCATGGGCAACGCCAGCGAATCGCGATTATTCGTGCACTTTCCAAGCCATTCAAGTTGCTTCTTTTGGATGAACCATTCAGCCACCTCGATGAGGTGAATCAAGCAGAAGCATCGATCTTAATTCAGGAAATCACAGAACGGAATGATGCCTCCTTGATTCTTTCTTCCCTTGGAGCTGTCCCTCCCCTCAACTTCGATCACCAATATTCACTCTAATGGCGGTTTCCCCAAAAAAGAGGCTTCAACGCTGTTTGCAAGTGGCAGGGCCCCGAAAGGAAATAACCATTGCCAGCCTGGGTTGCCTGATTGGGACCACCCTGCTCCTGCTTGCGGTTCAGTTGTACCAGGACGCAAATCACTATTTAGAGCAAAATGAAGGTCCAAAAAATTATTTCACCATGAATAAAAAGGTGGAAGGTGGGGCTTTGGTAAATTTGGGCAAAAAAGATGAATCCTTTTCACCTGAAGAGTTACAAGCTATTCAAGCCCTGGAGGGCGTAAAAAGGATTGGAGGTTTTACACGCAATCAATTTCCAGTCACCGTCTACATCTGGCCTACTGGAAAGGTTGGGCTTGGTTCGGCCGCAAAAGCTGACTTATTTTTTGAATCCATTCCCGACGATTTTCTTGATTTTATACCAGGGGACTGGCACTGGGAGGAAAACGCAACCTTAGTGCCCATCATGGTGCCTAAATTCTACCTGGATCTCTGGAATTTTGGCCTGGCTCCTTCCCGGGTGGAATACCCCTCGCTTTCCACGGAAGCGGCAACAGGCATGCCTATTGAAATATTTATCGGCCGTGAAAGAACAACTACCCTGGATGGTAGGTTTGTGGCTTTCAGTAAGCGAATAAACAGCGTGCTTGTACCGGAAAGTTTTCTGGCCTGGGCCAATAAAAAATTTGCTGAACCGGCCAAGGAAGACTTTTTCTTTCTCTGGAAAGAGTCTGTCATTGATGGTCCTCCACGCTCCCGCAACCAGTTGCTTGAGATGGTTGACGAACCTGCGTTTTCATCCTGGGAAATTTCCCCGCTTGGTGATCCCGCTAAGAAAGTGCCTGCTTCGTCCCTTGTAGGTCCGGGGAAGAAAAAACCGCAACCCTCCCGAATCATTTTAGAAATTGTGGACACTCCATCGACTGCACTTCTTCAATTTATCGAAGAAAACCACTATGAATTAAACCGCGAGTTCCCCGAACAGGATTTCATAAAAAAAGCACTCTTAGGATTATTTTTTGGACTGGGTCTTGTCGGTGTTCTACTTTCACTTCTTTCGATTGCAACTTTTTCCACCAGTTTTCGCCTTATGATCACTCGCTCAGCTGACCATTCCAGAAATCTGCTGCTGCTTGGCTTCTCTTGTGAAATTGTAAGCCAAATCTTTTTCGGTCTCTTTCTACGACTCTTTTTTTCGATCGTTATCATTTCTTTCTTAGTTTCTCAATGTGCAAAGTATTTTTTGGTCAAAAAAGCCGAGTCGATTAACATTTATCTACCCTCAGGTTTTTCTTCGGAATCCCTTCTTCTACTTGGATTTTATGCCGTTCTTTTTGCTTTGCTCAAGCAACGAGTTATTAAAAAATCAGTGCATGATTTACTGTTATAAAGCAATTTACTTGATTTGATTAATTTAGCTTTCATAGAATAAATCAGTTTTTGGCATGCCCAAACCCTTTAAATACAGAGCTTTCATCAGTTACTCCCATCAAGACAAACAATGGGGAGATTGGTTGCACAAAAAACTTGAGACTTATAAGATTCCGAAAAGTTTAATTGGGAAGAAAACATATGCTGGAGTCGTTCCGAAAAGGTTATTCCCCATATTTCGAGACCGTGAAGAGCTTCCCACCTCCCACGAGCTAGGCAAAGTAATAGGGCAAGCCCTGCTCGATTCCTCACACCTAGTAATAATATGCTCTCCTCGATCTGCCCGGTCGCTTTGGGTCAACGAAGAAATCAAAGAATTTAAACGCCTCGGTAAATCTGACAACATTCTTTGCATGATTGTCGACGGTGAACCTAATGCCGCGGACAAACCTGAAGTTAATAAAGAAGAATGTTTCCCGGATGCAGCCAAATTCGAAATTGGAGATGATGGTGAACTTACAGATAAACCTACAGAGCCAATCGCAGCTGATGCAAGGGACGGAAAAGACGGAAAGCAAAATGCGCTGTTAAAATTGATTGCCGGATTAATCAATGTGGGTTTTGACGACCTTAAGCAAAGAGACCAATTGCGAAAACAAAAACAAATGGTTCTACTAACTAGCGGATCATTGTTGTTGGCGGCTGTCATGTCTGGACTTACTTTTTGGGCAATTGACCAACAAAGGGAAGCCGCCCGCCAGCGTGAGATCGCGATCAAATCTCAAAAAACAACCGAAGACGCAAGAGCATCAGAAGTAGAACAGAGAAAGAAGGCAGAGAAAGAAAAAGAGATTGCAGTAAGGGCACAAGCAATTGCAGTGGAAGAGCAAGCGAAAGCAGAAAAAGAAAACTATTATGCCACCATCGCATTAGCACAGGTAAAAGCTAGAGACGGCCAATACCAAAAGGCAGAAAAGTTACTTTGGAGCACCCCCCCAGAATTAAGAAATTGGGAGTGGGGCAGAATCATGCATCTATGCCATCTTGATCTGCTCACCTTAAAGGAACATGAAGCGAACATTGACTCTGCGTCCTTCTCTCCCGACGGTCGTCTTCTAACCACAGCCAGTTGGGATACCACAGCAAAAATTTGGGATGCCGTGACGGGCGATGTACTCCATACTATAAAAGGTCATTCTTTTTATGTAGTTTCTTCAAAATTTTCCCCAGATGGCCGTAAGCTACTTACGGCAAGTTATGACAGGACTGCCAAAATTTGGGATATAGAGACCGGTAAGGAACTTATTACCTTCAAAGGCCATGATGGGCACATAAAATCGGCTTCATTTTCTCCCAACGGTAAACTTGTAGTTACATGTAGTACCAACAAAACAGCAAATATTTGGGATGCAATATCTGGGGAAAAAGTCCTCACTTTTAAGGGTCATGACGGACATGTAGAATCGGCATCATTCTCGCAGGATGGCCGCCAAGTGATAACGGCTAGCCTGGATAAAACCGTCAAAATTTGGAATGCAAAGACAGGTACTGTGGTAACTACTTTGGATGACCACACCTCCGGGGTATACGCAGCAAGTTTTTCACCAAACGGCAAGAAAATCTTGACGGCAAGTGGCGATAAGACAGCCAAAATTTGGAATGCTCAGTCGGGTGTTGTAATGTTCACCCTAAAGGGACATACCGCTCGCGTAAATTCTGCCTCTTTCTCTGCTGATGGAAAACTTGTGGCCACAGCAAGTCTAGATAAGACAGCCAAAGTTTGGAATGCAAGGTCAGGAAAACAATTGCTGACACTCTACGGACATTCATCAGCCGTAGATTCTGTCTCTTTTTCACCCGACGGTAAAAGAGTGGCTACTGGCAGTTGGGATAATACCGTCAAAATTTGGGATGCAAAATCCGGAAAGAAACTACGAATCCTTAAAGGTCATACTTCTAGCCTGAGTACTGCTTCTTTTTCCCCGGACAACAAAATGGTACTTACTGGCAGTTCTGATAAAACTGCTAAAATCTGGAATGCCGAAACAGGGAAAGCATTAGTTACACTTCAAGGTCATAAAAGCGGTGTAAAATCCGCATCTTTTTCGCCAGACGGAAAAAAAGTTATTACGGGAAGTTGGGACAAGACCGCCAAGATTTGGGATACTGCAAACGGGAAAGAATTAAATACACTCAAGGGGCATTCTGGATTTGTAAATTCTTCAACCTTTTCGCCAGACGGAATAAAAGCAGTAACAGGCAGTTCCGATCGAACCGCGAAGATTTGGAACTTGGCTTCAGGTAAGGAACTTTTGACGATTAAAGCTCATGTAAATTATTTAAATTCAAGTTCATTTTCTCCAGACGGTCTTACGATTCTGACAAGTAGTGGAGATAATACAGCCAAGATATGGAATGCTGAAACTGGACGACTAAAAAGGATCTTAAAAGGACATAAATTCGGCCCGCTTGGTTACACCTACAAAAACGGGCAAATGGTTATTGGTAGAAGCTCTGGTCTGCAATCAGCATCTTTTTCGCCAAATGGAAGAAAAGTGGTCACAAGTAGTTGGGATAACACTGCCAAAATTTGGGATACTTACACTGGCACTGAACTGATTAGCCTAGAAGGTCATACATCTGGGCCTAACTCCGCTTCAGTTGGTTGTGCTAACTTTTCACCTGATGGACTGAGAGTGATTACTGGTGGGTCAGACAGTACAGTAAAAATATGGGATGTAGACACTGGGAAGGAACTCATTAGCCTTGGAGGACATAGACGGTACCTAACATCAGCTGCTTTTTCGCCAGATGGTTTGAAGATCATTACCTGCAGCAACCACACGGAGGCTAAAATATTTGAAGCTATCGAATGGTCGATGGCCAAAGAACAATTCCTGGCTAAAAAAAAGAAAGATTATGCTGAATGGGTAATAAATTATAGTAAAAATTAACCCAACCGCCGGATCTAAGTCACTTTCATCACCAGTTGATCGTCTTTTACGGAGAAGGAAACTTCACTCCCCTCCTCCACCTCACCTGCAACCAATGCCCGGGCAAGTTGGGTCTCGACCTGTTTCTGTAAGAATCTTTTTAAGGGGCGGGCTCCATAAGTGGGGTCATATCCTTTTTCCCCGATCCACTTTTTAGCGGCATCTGTAAATACAACAGTCACTTTGCGATCCACAAGCCGCTTATTCAATCCGGCAAGCAAGAGATCCACAATATCTGTAATTTCTTCAAGACTGAGAGGCTTAAAAAGAACCACATCATCAATGCGATTAAGGAATTCCGGACGAAAATGGTCTCTCAAGTCAGCCATCACCGATTCACGGG
Source organism: Opitutales bacterium (assembly GCA_965661905.1). Taxonomy (GTDB): domain Bacteria; phylum Verrucomicrobiota; class Verrucomicrobiia; order Opitutales; family Seribacteraceae; genus Seribacter. Next base: position 31,428 of record CBFIFQ010000005.1, on the reverse strand, counting down.
CAGACTCAGGGATTTCATTATCGATTAGGTTATCCTGCAAATAGCGACTGCCCACATTGGAGGTCATGATGACCACAACATTCTTGAAGTCCACGGTACGACCCTGCGAATCGGTGAGCCGCCCGTCGTCCATCAATTGAAGCAAAACATTAAACACATCCGGATGAGCTTTCTCAATTTCGTCGAAAAGAATAACGGAGTAAGGTTTACGGCGCACCGCTTCAGTAAGCTGGCCACCTTCTTCATAGCCAACATATCCCGGAGGGGCTCCGATCAGGCGGGCAACGGAGTGCTTTTCCATATACTCGGACATATCAATCCGGATGACATTATTTTCACTATCGAATAGGCTTTCTGCCAAGGTTTTGGCTAGCTCGGTCTTGCCAACTCCTGTAGGACCCAGGAAGAGGAAAGAGCCAATGGGACGATTGGGGTCCTTGATGCCAGCCCGTGCCCGCATGATTGCCTCCGCAACCGCATCCACTGCCTCTTCCTGCCCAATCACTCGTTCATGCAGGATGCTTTGCAGACGCAGTATTTTTTCCCGCTCCCCTTCAATTAGTTTGGTTACAGGAACACCTGTCCACCGGGCCACTATGTCGGCAATTTCTTCGGCTGTAACCTCTTCCTTTAAAATGGCATCATCCTGCTTATCCGCCTTCTCCAAAGCTACCAGCTCTGCTTCCAAAATGGGAAGCTTGCCATGCTTCAGTTCTGCTACAAGATTAAGATCATAGGCCCGTTCCGCTCTTTCCATCTCTGCCCGGGTTGATTCTATCTGCTCCCGTAAAACTCGTACATCGTCGATACCCTTGCGCTCATTTTCCCACTGCCGCTTGATCGTTTCCATCTTGTCCCGGGTATTTCCCAATTCCTTGCGAAGTACTTCCAGGCGATCTTTGCTGGCGGTATCTTTTTCCTGCTTTAAGGCAGTCTCCTCAATTTCAAGCTGAAGGACGCGACGGCTTATTTCATCCAACTCAGCTGGCATACTATCAAGCTCAGTCCGTATCATCGCACAGGCTTCATCCACTAAATCAATGGCCTTGTCTGGCAGAAACCGATCCGAAACATAACGGTTAGAAAGGACGGCTGCATTCACAAGGGCTTCATCCCTGATATTCACCCCATGATGAATTTCAAAGCGTTCCCTTAATCCCCTCAAAATTGAAATGGTGTCTTCCACATTCGGCTGCTCGACCAACACAGTTTGGAAGCGGCGCTCCAGAGCGGCATCCTTCTCGATGTGTTGCCGGTACTCATTGAGTGTCGTCGCCCCGATGCAATGAAGTTCGCCCCTGGCCAGCATGGGTTTAAGCATATTTCCGGCATCTATGGCACCTTCTGCTTTACCGGCCCCGACTATGGTGTGCATCTCATCGATAAAAAGAACAATTCTTCCCTCCGCTTTACTGACTTCAGACAAAACCGCCTTTAGCCTCTCTTCGAATTCTCCCCGGAATTTTGCTCCGGCAAGCAAAGAGCCCATTTCGAGGGTGAAAATGGTTTTATCTTTGAGCCCCTCAGGTACATCTCCCCGTACAATCCGCTGGGCCAAGCCTTCCACTATGGCGGTCTTACCCACACCGGGTTCTCCGATGAGAACCGGGTTATTCTTTGTTTTACGGGAAAGGATGCGTATGACACGCCTGATCTCAGAATCGCGACCGATGACCGGATCTAGTTTCCCTGCTTTTGCTTGTTCAACCAGATCAATTCCATATTTCTTCAGGGCCCGAAATGAATTTTCCGGGGTCTTGGTGGTCACTTTCTGCCCACCCCGAAGACTTGCCAGGGTTTCCTTGAGTTTCTTCTCTGAGAGCTCAAAGTTTTTGAGAAATTGCTTAAAGGTGGCTGGTTTTCCTACCGAAGCCAGCCCAAGCAGAAGATGTTCGGTGCTAATGTAATCATCCTGCATATCCTTGGAAATCTCCTGCCCTTTCTCCACTCCCTCCGTTAAAGCAGCAGAGGCATAAGAACGAGCTGTATTCACATTACCGGCAATCTTAGGCAGGTTTTTTAATTCCCGCTGAAGAGCGAGTTGCAAGGGTGCGGTTCCCACACCAATTTCTTCAAGTAAAGAGGGAACAATGCCATTCTCCTGTGACATCAATGCAGACATCAAGTGCCAAACTTCAACTTCTTGCTGACCATTCCGCTTGGCTACCTCCGCCATCTCACGGATAGCAGATAAGCCCAGTTCAGTAAATTTTTCAGGATCAATATTCATAATGTACACTCTTTGCAAGTTGCGTTCCGAATCTTGGATTACACAAAAGCCCTTAAATCAAAGGAGTTTGTTGCCAAACAGCCCAAACTAATCCGATTGTTCGGGACAAATTAAAACAGAAACAGGATAGGTGTGTCAATCTGGCACTACCAAGGCCCTAATCTTATAAAAAGTGAAATGAATTTTACAAAATCCCTCATCCTAGCATAGTTGAACCTTATCGTTAGGTAAATAATCATGAAAATTAAGGAAAGAGTACATTTTATAGATCAAAAACTCCAAGAACTCTACCCAAACCCACCAATTCCCCTGGACCACCAAGATCCGTATACTCTTTTGATTGCCGTTCTTTTATCCGCCCAGTGCACAGATGCCCGTGTTAATAAAATCACACCCACCCTTTTTCAACTGGCATCTACTCCCGAGAAAATGGCGAAACAACCGGTAGAAAAAATTAATGATATTGTCAGGCCCTGTGGTTTGGCTCCCCGCAAGGCGAATGCGATTCACAACCTATCTCAAATTCTTTTAGATGAACATCAAGGTATGGTGCCCGAATCCTTAGAGGCACTTGAAAAACTGCCGGGCGTTGGTCACAAAACAGCCTCCGTTGTGATGAGCCAAGCTTTTGGAGTACCTGCTTTTCCCGTTGATACCCACATTCATCGCTTAGCTCAGCGGTGGAAATTAACCAATGGAAAAAGTGTCACTCAGACCGAAAAAGACCTCAAAAGACATTTTCCCCAAAACAGGTGGAATAAACTGCACCTGCAAATTATATATTTCGCACGGGAGCACTGCCCGGCTCATGCATGCCACGGACTTTCTTGTATTATATGTAAAACCTGTTTCCCAACCCGGGTTGGAAAAATAATACACCGCAAAGCTTAACCGGCATTTACAAACACCTTGGGGCGTTCGGCTTTGAGCCGTTTGATCGCTTCTTTGCTAATTCCTGTTTTGTAAAGGTAAACCTCCCGCAGGCTTTCCAGTTTAATCAAACCATCTACCACCGAATCTTCGAGCGTAACATTGATCAGATTTAAATGCTCTAACTTGGTCAAAGCTTGCAGTTGAGAGGCACCGGTTGAGGTAATCCCCACAGCTCCTTCCATATTTAGTTTCCGCAGGTTTACCAGTTTCAAAATATGGGACACCCCTTGATCAGTAACTTTTGAATTTGTAAGATCTAGAGAAACAACATGATTTGCTATTGGCAATAAACCTGCCAATTCTTGATCCTCCATCGGAGGATCCGCAGGGGCAATAACCTGCAAACCTTTTTCATTTTCAATAGGTAGGATTCGAACACCTAAATTTTCCACGGAACGAAAAGTTTCAGGGTCCAAAGAAATTTCATCTGGAGTCAAGGGCTCGGAAGAACCCGCTTGCTCTATGTTTGGAGCACCAACAGGGCTGGAAGCCAAAAGATCCTCCATGGGTAAACCAAATTTCTTGAGCAATGGTCCCATTGTGGAGGGCATGGCAAAATATGCACCGACAATGCCTCCAACGGCCAAAAGCATCATAAAGCTAAATACCATGACGGTTGAGAAAAGCTTACCGATCAATCCTTTTTTCTGGGCTACATATACGGTTTTAACTTGGGCAGAGCCTTGCAGCTTTGCATTCTTTTTTACAACCTTTGACTTAACCTTGGGCTTGGGATCTGCCTGAGCCACTCCAGCACTTTCACCTTGGCTTTGTTGCCCAGCAATAGATTCTGCAGTTCCGGGCTTAGGTGGGATGACCGCAGCAGGAGAAGCCGTAAGCGTTGATAATAAATCAGGTAAATTTTTCCACTCCGATGTTCCCTCAACTAAGGCATAATCAGATGCAAGTAACTGCCCCGCATCGAAGTACTGCTTTGCCTGCTCACTTGGGTAAGGCCCAAAAGTTTGGCCATTTCTGGAAACATAAATATTCATCCATTCACCGTTCTAGAGGTGGGTAATTACATGTTCGAATAGCTGAAAAGCTCAATACATAAAACTAGGTAACGCAAATTTTCCCGCAAAAACTCAGTATTTGAGTTTTATGAATGGCTTGTTGTGGGTAAACTCCTTAGGCCTCACGGAAGTGCTGGTAAAGGAGGCAATCCTCCATCTCCAGGCAACGGAGGCAAGTCACCGCCTCCGGGCAATGGAGGAAGATCTCCATTTCCAGGTAGGGGAGGTAGTCCGCCATCTCCAGGAAGTGGGGGCAATGCATCAGGAGCACCATCGGACAAAGGTGGAAGGTCTGCTGGGTCTGCAGCAGGTGCTTCATTAAGGCGAGGTAATCCTTCAACCGGATCCGTTTCCTCGGTAGCCGGCATAGGAGGAAGATCTTCACTCAAATCAGCGCCCGGCAACTGAGGTGCATCTGGCTCAGGAAAAGACTCCGCCGGGAAAGCAGGAAGGTCAGCATCATCGGACATCTCGACGTTGTCAGATGAGGGAAGCGGTGGTAACCCTAGGTCAGGCTCTGGGCTACTGAGTTCAACGGACTCAATCGCGGGATCATCCAATGGCTCAAAGCTTGGGATTGAGTCTAGCATTTCAGGCTCCGTGGCTGGCTCAGCAGGTAAGCCAAGAGGTTCAAAACTTGGGGCAGGATCCGCAGGGGCAAATGTATCGGGCTGTGCATCAAACTGTGGTTCAGATACGCCTGTGGATTCAGGAATGGCCACGCTAGGCAAATCACCGGATTGCTCAGTCGTATCCTGAAGAACAGGTGGGTTAGGACTAACTTCAGCGGGCTCGGACGACGAAATTTTAATAGGGGTGCCATCGGACCTCCATGTTGCTTCTTTGCCATGCCTCTTACCTTCGGTGTAAGCACGAACATACATTTTTTGACCATTGGGCCACCAACGGGTAACCGTACCATGCCACCTGCCCTCATTGTAGTGGCGTTCATACATTTTTATACCGTTTGAAAACCAACGGGTGCTGACGCCGTGTTTTTTGCCATCAAGCCACCCTTCATCCAAAGAAACATAATCTCCCTTTTCTCCCTTATCGGTAGTCACAACTCTGCCGCTAAATGGCGTATCTGAAAATTTTTGATAAAGGAGACCATAGCGGTAGGTAAAAAACTCATCAAATTCAGAAGCGGTTACTTGGTAAGCATCCTTAGATAGACCCTCAAGCTGAACCTGCTTAGATGAAGACTTTTTTAAAGATGGTGATCCTTGCTGAGCAGGAGAAACCTGACCACGATTCCTGTAGCGATTTTCGCAAGATAAAAAGAAAAAACATAGGACAGCGACCAATGGACAAAAGAATGATAATCTCATGCTGCTATATCGTGTAAATTCTAAAACCAATTGCAAGGTAGAAGAAAAATGTCAGAAAATGTGGATCCGCGGTTTGAATAGACCAAATCCATTCCATCTCCTTTTTTCCTACACTTTCGATCTTGCATTTTGCTCAAAATCGCTCAAAATCGATCTTTTCCGATCATAATTAATCGTTACTAACGAACCATCACAGCCCAACTATGAACCTAGAAAACCTCCTCTTATCACTGCCAGTCGCAGGAGTAGTTGCCCTACTCTTCACATGGTGGAAAACGCAATCCATCAACGCTGCCCCTGAAGGCGATGAACGTATGTCCAAGATAGCTCGAAGTATCCAGGAAGGTGCCATGGCATTCTTGCGGGCAGAATACCGAGTTCTCATCATTTTTGTGATCGCGGTGGCAGCCCTCCTTTATTGGAGTGGTGCTCAAAATGAAAACAGTCACTCCCTGGTGGCCGTATCATTTGCTGTTGGGGCATTTTGCTCCGCTCTAGCTGGCTACCTCGGCATGAAAGTTGCCACCAAGGCAAATGTACGAACTGCCAATGCAGCAAAAGACAGCCTGGGAAAGGCACTCGAAGTTGCCTTCTCAGGGGGTGCGGTTATGGGACTTGGGGTTGTCGGTCTTGGAATCCTAGGCCTAGGTGGCTTATTTTATATCTTTGGAAATCATTTTGGTGCCTTTGCTGAAGGCGGTACGCTTGGAGTAACCCTATCGGTTCTCACCGGCTTTTCATTTGGGGCTTCATCCATTGCCCTGTTTGCCCGTGTGGGTGGTGGTATCTACACCAAAGCAGCAGATGTTGGTGCGGATCTAGTGGGTAAAGTAGAAGCTGGTATTCCTGAAGACCACCCCCTCAATCCTGCAACGATTGCGGATAATGTGGGGGACAATGTAGGAGATGTTGCTGGAATGGGTGCTGATTTATTTGAGTCCTACGTTGGTTCAATCATCGGAACCATGGTGCTTGGTGCCGCAATGGTTGCCGGGGCTGCTAATTTTACGGATTTCCTTGGTGGCTTATCTCCAGTGCTATTACCTCTTATCTTGGGTGCGGTTGGAATCTTCACATCAATCATCGGTACTTTTCTGGTGAAAGTGAAAGAGGGTGATGATCCCCAAAAAGCGTTAAATACCGGAGAGTTTGCCTCTTCTGCGATTATGATCGGGGCGTCTTACTACATCATCAATAAGTTTCTTCCTGAGTCTTGGGTTTACAATGAGATTACCTACACTGCGATGGGCGTTTTTTGGGCCACAATTATTGGATTAATTGCTGGACTGGCCATAGGTTTCATTACCGAACATTACACCGGCACCGGCAAAAAACCTGTCAAAGACATTGTAGATCAATCGATCACTGGTTATGCCACCAACATCATTTCCGGTTTAGGAGTTGGCATGATATCCACAACCTTCCCCATTCTCATCCTTGCCGCTGCCGTTGTGGGGGCATATGAACTTGCTGGGCTTTACGGTATCGCCATTGCAGCTGTAGGAATGCTTTCAAATACAGGTATTCAACTTGCAGTGGATGCATACGGCCCGATTTCTGATAATGCGGGTGGGATTGCAGAAATGTCAGAACTGCCCCCCGAAGTCCGTCAACGAACAGACAAGTTGGATGCGGTTGGAAACACAACAGCAGCCATCGGTAAAGGCTTTGCCATTGGCTCCGCCGCCTTGACTGCTCTTGCCCTGTTTGCCGCTTTTAAAGAAACAGCAGGTATCGATGTTATTGATGTCTCCGCTCCTAAAGTGATGGCAGGTTTGTTTATCGGTGCGATGCTTCCATTCCTCTTCAGTGCCCTGGCCATGGGAGCGGTTGGTAGAGCCGCTATGTCCATGATTCAGGAAGTTCGCCGTCAGTTTCGCGATATACCTGCATTGAAGAAAGCACTTGAAATAATGGCTCGCAATGAAGGCAAACCCTCGGACGAATGGACAGAAGATGAGAGGAAAAGTTTTGATGAAGCCATTGATTCCGCTGAATACGGAAAGTGTGTTGAGATCTCCACGCAATCTGCGATTAAGGAAATGGTAGCCCCCGGGTTGGTGGCGATCCTTACCCCTATCATCATTGGTATTGGAGGGAATTATCTTTTCCCCGGCAGTGGTGGTGTTATGCTTGGTGGCTTATTGGCTGGGGTGACTGCTTCAGGTGTTTTGATGGCCCTCTTTCAATCAAACGCAGGTGGTGCATGGGACAATGCCAAGAAAATGGTGGAAGAAGGGTATGAAATTGATGGCACTGTCCACGGCAAAGGTTCCGATGTTCACAAAGCGGCAGTTGTGGGAGACACCGTCGGTGATCCGTTAAAAGACACCTCCGGTCCCTCGCTTAACATCTTGCTTAAACTGATGTCCGTCGTCGCTTTAGTTCTAGCGCCTTTCCTTAAAGTCTAACAGTCGACCCAAACATTTAGCCGGGTCTGTCGAGCTTAACAACTTTGCTCGATAGACTCGGCAAATTCTTTTCTACCCCGGTCATCTCGCTGATAATAAGCGGTACCTGCTACAAAAATATCCACCCCGGCAGCTAGGCAGGGTTCAACATGTTCCGGACCAACCCCTCCATCAACTTCGATAAGGAAGTTCCCCTTTCCTTCTTTTCTTTGTTTGGAGATTTCTTTGGCTTTCAAAAGAACCTCATCAATAAATTTTTGACCACCAAAGCCGGGAAACACCGTCATAAACAAAATAAGATCAACCTGGTCTAAATAGCCCAATAAACCGTCAATTGGAGTATCGGGGTTTATAACCAAACCCGTTTTAACCCCTGCTTGTTTGATTCTACTTAAAGTACCCTGATGATCATAGTCTGGTTCCAAGTGAATACTAATTAAATCAGATCCTGCTTTTATGAAAGGATCGATATACTTATCCGGTTGGTCAAGCATGAGGTGAACATCAAAAAATAATGTTGAGTCTTTTCTCAGATCGGCGACGGTTTGGGGACCAAAACTTAAGTTGGGTACAAAATGGCCGTCCATGATATCAAGATGAACCCACTTTCGACCATCCTTTTCAGCAATTTCCACGGCATTGGATAAATTCGCATGGTTTCCGGCTAAAATCGAAGGTGCTAAAATTTTCATGATTACTCTAGGGGTTAAAAGGTTGACTGGACAAACGGTGAGCTATCCGAGAACCAAGATCTCGGGCAATATCCGCAAGAGCTTGCCGATCCTTGGGTTGCTCGAGCGAAGAGGTACGCATCACATGCCCACGCCCAGAAACTGTGAATTCTTGAAGAAGAGATTGCTTCTGTTTTCTGTAAACTTCGACTTTTGCTCGTAAGCTAAGTTCGAATCCAGATGCAAGTAAGGAATCACTGGCGTTGTAGGCTTGGGCTGTTTTACGGTAATCTTCTATTATGATCCTTACCTCAAAATAAGCTGGTTCAGTGGCACGCACAACATCATGCACACCAGACCGGAGCAGTTCCTCTTTGATCGTGCGGTTTAGAATCGGTCCAAGCTGAGTGGCAAGAGAGCGATTTTCGACCCGTAAAGACAAGGTTTTTCCCCTGCCCTCTAGCGGGTATCCAGGCTGATACCGACAACCCGAACTAAAGACAAAACCCAAAAGACAAAACCAGAGGATTCGAAAAATCTTATTTTTCATCAATGGCTCGTAATTCCACTACTTTTTTTTCTGCTATTCGAGCAGCGTCAGATTCAGGGGCGGAATTTATAGCTTCATTATAAAACTGCAAGGCTGGGCGGTTTCCGAGTTCACGCCATCTTACCAAAAAGTACTTTCCATACTTTTCAATATACTGGGCTACCTCAAGCTTACTCTCAGCTAATGTCTGACGCATTTTATTACGACCTTCCTCAGCACTGGCAAAACGCTCTTTGGATGCCTGCACTCTTGCCTTGAAGGACTTAACATCTTCATGAATACTTTGGGGAGGAGGCTTTGCGTATAATATAAGATAATCCTCATAAAAATTAAGAGCCTTTAATGTGGAACCTTGATCGTAAGCAGGACCTGACACCCTTTCTTCATAAAATTTGGCTAGCATAAAATAAGCTTTTTCAGCCATGTAATTTTCAGGGTACAAATTAACGATCCTTTCAAGAGCATCCACTGCTTCCTCTTCCTTGTCATCCCTTAGGGCAATTTCCGCAAGGGCCATCAAAGCTCGGGGTGCAAACCTTGGACCTCTGGCAAGATTTGCAATTTCGTCCAATCGTATACGGTCCTGGCTTCCAGAACGGAAACGGGGGAAAATTCCCCACTTACGAGGTAAATCATCTTTAGCCAGTCTCTCCGCAAGACGCATCAGCGATTCAGCTACTCGTTCAAAATCATAATCAGTGTAAGCCTGGGCAATCAAGCGAAGATGCTCAAATCCCTTCTGCCAGTCTCCTTTTCTTTCCCTCAGGATAGAAGCACGGTATAAAGATTCAGGGCCAATTTTTATCTTCTCACCTTGGAGGGTAACCATAGCATCCGATCTACGTTTGGAAAATTTTTCGTACAAACCCAAAGCTTTTCGCAAAGAGCCTGCCTTTTGTAATTTATTTGCTTCTAAAAACCAGCGTTTAGCTTCATTTTCAGGATAAGGGGTTCTGTCTTTAACAAAAAAACCCGTACCCGAGAAGGTGTATTCCTTTTCGCTTAGACCCGGTTTTCTTGGAGCCGGTGCACTATCAAGCAAGCTTGATGAGCTTACCACAAAACAAATCGAAAAAAGAAGAGGAAAGAATTTCATTTAAAACTTAAGTAGATGTTAGAATCGAACAAGGGTTGCTGACCAAGTCAAGCCTGCACCGAAGGCTACCATTAATCCCAATTGACCCGGTTTGAAAATTCCCAACCGGGTTGCCTCATCCAAGGCAAGTGGAATCGAAGCAGCCGAGGTATTACCATGTCTTTCGAGATTGCAAAAGAATTTTTCGATGGGAAGCTCGAGCCTGTTGGCTAAGCTTTCAACAATCCGCACATTTGCTTGGTGAGGAATTACATGATCGAGATCTTTGGGATCAATATCATGAGCAGCCAGTAATTGCCTCGATGCCATTTCCATAACACGAACGGCGGATTTAAAAATTTCTCTTCCATTCATCCGTAAAAAATGTTCACGGTTTTCAATTGAATTTGGACTTGCCGGATTTTTAGAGCCTCCAGCAGGTTGATAAAGTAAAGAAGGATTGGCCCCATCCGCTCCACATTGGAAGCCCAAGAGCTGTGGCCCCTTGCCTTTTCTTCCTAAAACTACGGCCCCGGCACCGTCCCCAAAGAGTACACAAGTCGTACGATCATTCCAATCCATGATGCTGGACATTTTTTCCGCTCCCACAACGAGGGCATGACTGTATCTACCCGAAGCCAGCATTGAATCGGCCACATCCAAGGCATACAAAAAACCTGAACAGGCTGCTTCTAAATCGAAGGATGCCACTTTGCCCAATCCTAATTTATGCTGTAATTGACATGCCGTAGAAGGAAATGCCATATCTGGAGTAATTGTTGCAACCACCACTAAGTCGATCAATGTGGAGTCAATACCGGCACTTGAAATTGCTTTTGTAGCTGCCCCAAAAGCTAAATCGCTGGTCGCATCTCCTTCTTCGGCAAAATGTCTTTGTTTGATCCCAGTTCTTGTTTGGATCCATTCATCGGAGGTATCAACCTTCTTACTAAGTTCCTGATTACCTACCGCGTTGGGAGGAACAAAAGAACCAACACCTAAAATGACACTATTTTCACCTGTATTCATTCAAGCCGTGGTCGGTCTATTTTTGATTGGATTCTGTGGGCGAATAATTTCATTGCTTTCTCGGATATCCTCTAAAACTTGAGTCAGCATATCATGTTGTACAAGATCGAGTCCAATTTTTATCGCCCCACAAATGTGGTTCTGATTGGAAGAACCATGAGCTTTAATTACATTCTTAGTAAGCCCAAGCAAGGGAGCACCACCAAATTGCTCTGGGTTTATCCTCTGTTTGAGACTCCTAAAGGCTCCCTTGGATAAAAGAGCTCCGGTTTTACGAAGTGCATTTCTCCTTAACTCCTCGTCAAGAAAGCTACTAATTAACTTACTCAATGATTCACAAGCCTTCAGGACTATATTCCCCACAAAACCGTCACAGACCACAACATCGACAACATTCTCAAAAATTTGAAATCCTTCGATAAGACCCGCATAGTTTATAATGCTACCGTCAATATCTTTGAGCATAGCATGGGTCTCATGAATTAGTTCATTCCCCTTCCCTTCTTCAGTACCTATAGTGAGAAGACCCACCTTGGGCCGCACCAAGCCAAGAGCGACCCGGGCATAATTGGATCCAAGTACGGCATTTTGAACAATGTGATAGGGCTTAGCATGAGGATTAGCCCCTGCATCCAACAAGGTAAAATATCTTTCACGACCTGGCCAAATAGTACATAGGGCTGGTCTCTCAACACCTTCCAATGTTCTCAAACGTATCGCACTTCCCGCCATTAAACATCCGGTGTTACCGCAGCTCAAAAGGGCATCAGCTTCTCCTTCTTTGAGAGCATTAAGGGCCAGTGACATAGAGGAATTCTTCTTTCCTTTAATTCCAGCAATCGGTTTTTCATCCATACCCACGACTTCAGGAGCATGCCTCACGCTCACCTGGTCCGAGGAAAGAATCGGGTCTTTATCAATAATCCCACCCAAAACATCCTCCTGCCCAAAGAGCATGAAATTTGTATTTCTTGGCGATATCCCAACAGCCTTTGAAACCCCGGCTAATACTTCTTTTGGGCCTTGGTCTCCACCCATCGCATCAATCGCAAGGGTTATCCGTGCCTCGGTCTTAATCATGCCCGAAGCCTCCAATACAACTTAAACCTCTACGTCAAGTACTTGTCTTCCGCGATACTGCCCAGTTTCGGGATTCACACGGTGCGGACGAGACATAGACCCGTCAACCTCCTTGGATAAAAGAGGTGCTTTGAACCGATTAGCTCCGCGTCTTTTACGACTGCGTTGCTTGGAGTTTTTTCTTTTTGGCTGTCCCATAGCGAAGGTGGATTAAAGCATTTGTTTTTCAAATGGTCAAGACAAGTTAATTAAAGAATCTCATGCAAAATAAAAGTATAAAACAATAAACGAGAGAATAACTCGGTACCATACAAACAAACCCAATCCTCTGCGGGTCAAATAACCCACCAACCAGTAAACTGAAAGGGCTGCCGACATACCTGCTACAAGGCAACCCCATAAAACAGGGCCAAGTTCAAGGTTATCCCTCATGACTTCCCATTTTGTCAAGCCCTTGTACCCAGCCGCCGCCGTGAGGGTAATCAAGCCAAGCAAAAAACTAAATTCAGCGGCCTTCGCCCTTTCAAGTCCAACCAAGTATCCACCTACAATGGTCATCATTGAACGGCTCGTACCGGGCCACATGGCAACGCACTGCATAGCACCAATGAATAAGGCATTAAGAAAAGACAAGTCATCCAAGGTTTTTTCATTGGAAGATGATAACTCTGTACTTTGTCGTTTTTTTCGATTTTCAGCCCACAACATCAGTAAACCACCCGCAAATAGAGCGATCGCTATGGGTAATAATCCAAACAGGGCACTCTCTATAATATCGTCTAAAAAAGGGCCAATCATTGCGGCAGGCAAAAAAGCAAAAAATAAATTGAGTCCCAACCGTTTCCCGCGCGGATCTAAACCTAAAATCCCTAGGCCAATCGACCAAATTTCTTTTCGATAAAGTAAGGCAACTGCGAGAATGGCACCCGCTTGAATAACAATAAGATATGCGTTAACAGCCTCCTCCTGACCCTTCGTTTTTGATTTATCAGCTAAAACTTCGGAGACGAGAATTAAGTGCCCTGTAGAAGAAATCGGTAAAAATTCCGTCACACCCTCAACCAAACCGTAAAGGGTTGCATCCCGGTAACTCATACCTTCGGGCTGTGTCTGATTTAGGTCATGATGTAAGCCTATACTACTCCCCTGGCCCAGAGAGCTCATGACCCAAAAAAGAGGATGTAAAAGAAAAATGAAAAAGGATTGTCGAACGATCACGATGATGTTCTACAAGGTAATAAGCACAAAAAGTGCAACAAATAAAATTTCACCAATCGCACAACTTTTACAATTCCATGAACTCAACCCTTCTGCCGGAGCTCACTTCCCATGTTACCGAAAATAAGGAACTCTGCCACGAGCAAGTATCACAATCCATTGAAGCCCTGATCAGCCCGGGAATTATCGAAGCCGAAAAGTTGTCATTCCTCAAAGCAATGAGCGAAAAAGAGGTTACGGCATCTGAATTTTCTTATTATGTTCAGGGCTTCCGTGACCGATCAATTGACCCCGGTTTGGAAAACTTTGCTCCGCATGCCATCGACCTTTGCGGCACAGGTGGCGATAAGGCAGGGAGTTTTAATGTATCTACTTTCGTTTCCTTTCTTATGGCATCGGAAGGGGTAACTGTGATTAAACACGGCAACCGTTCCATTAGCTCAAAATGTGGAAGTGCAGATTTAATCGAAGCCATCGGCATTCCCCTCACTCCTTGCAAGCACGACCTAGAAGAGGGATTAAAAGCCTTAAGTTTTGGTTTTCTTTTTGCACCTCAATACCACCCATCTTTTAAACATGTTGCCCCTATTCGTAAAAAATTAGCCGAACAAGGCATCCTTACTTTTTTCAATGTAATGGGTCCCATGATCAACCCGGCAAGACCTGCCTACCAATTAGTTGGCACCTACAACCCGGACTATTTGGATCGAATGAGGAACGCCCTCCAAAACAACGGGCTCAAGTCTGCCTTGATTGCGCACTGTGCAATTGAAAAAGATGAAATCAGTGGTGTCGATGAACTTACTGCATGTGGGCAAAATTTCGTTACCAGCTTTGGACATATCGCGACCGATGACATCGAATTTTGGAAACCTGAAAAATGGGGTCAAAGTGAATCACCCCTTCATCATCTCGAGGGAGGAGATCTTACCCAAAACCTGAAAATTATGGAAAGTATCCTAGACCGAACCTGCCCTTCTGGCTTACTTTCAACCATCCTGATTAATGCATCAACGGCCTTTATGCTATGCGGTAAAGTAAAGTCTTTGGGTGAAGGAGTTGAACTCACAGAATCCTTACTGGTTGATGGCAAGGTTAAGAAATGGATTGAAAAAGCCTCTTCATTTTTCCCAAAATCATGAATAAATCACTCTTTGGTACCGATGGTATTCGCGGACATTATGGAAGCGAAGAAATAAATGACCGCATGGCTTACAGATTAGGTGTCGCCATTGGGAAACACCTTAGGAATCATGACATCTTAGATGGCACAGTACTCTTGGGGAGAGACCCCCGAAGCTCGGGGGAAAGCTTACAAAAGGCATGCTCAGCCGGCATTAAAAAGGAGGGGTTCCAGCCTTTAGATGCAGGGATTCTCCCCACACCCGCCCTCGCCCATGGCACAACCTATATAAAGGCAAAAATGGGCGTCATGGTCACCGCCTCTCATAACCCCGCATCCGACAATGGGCTCAAATTATTTTCAGCTAAGGGAGCAAAATTATTAATGGATGAAGAAAAGGAAGTTGAAAACCTACTCTTAGCCAATGAGTCTTCGGGCGAAAATTATGCCGAAGGAGAAAGTGTCGAAGTTCGCCAAAATTACATGCAAAACATTTGTAATTTTTTTCCGGCTAATTTCCTGGAAGGTAAGCATATCATTCTTGATACGGCCAACGGTGCCACTTGCTCGACTTCACCTGAAGTGTTTACCCGTTTTGGAGCTGAAGTATCATGCCTTCATCAGGGAGATGGAATCATCAATCAGCAAGCAGGCTCGGAACACCCGGACGCTTTGATCGGGAAAATGTCTGAATCCAATGCCTTTCTAGGTGTAGCTCATGATGGCGACGGGGATCGGGCCGTTTTTGTTGCTCCCTCCGGAAAACTTATTGATGGGGATCAAATCCTTGGATTATTAGCCAGGTATGCTCAGGATCAAAATCGTTTAAAAGCCAACGGGTTTGTATCCACGGTACATAGTAATTCAGGCTTAGGCCATTCTCTCGCTACATCGGGAATCAAGCTTCACCGATCAGATGTTGGGGACCGCAATGTTTCCGCTCTCATGGAAAAATTAAACTGTAATTGGGGGGGGGAATCTTCGGGGCATATTGTGGCCCATGACTACCTACCTACCGGGGATGGCTTGTACACAGCTCTGTCCATCGCCCATGCCTTAACCGAATCAAAAAAGACTCTTACTGAGATGACAGAATGGATAAAGCTTTGGCCATCCAAGTCCTCTGCCTTTCATGTTTCCCAGAAAATACCCCTCGAAGATTGCCCTGAAATTCAGTCATCTTTGCAACAATCCAAAGAAGACCTTGGAGAAAATGGACGGGTTTTGCTTAGGTATTCGGGAACCGAGCCGAAGATCAGGTTGTTAGTGGAAGCGAAAAATGAAAGCTTGGTGAACAGTATATTTTCCAAGATACAGTGCACGATTGAAAAAACATTGTAATTTTTGTATTTCTCTACAGATAGATATTGATCGATAGAAGAGTTCTTCATCGCACCCCTCATGATTCAAGAAATCGAAATTGCCCAACTTGATCCTAGGCTGATCAAGCAAGTTGAAGCTGCTGATAAAGCTGCTTTCAGGGATATTGCCTACACCACCGAGATTTATTCCTCCATTCTTAAGCAGTGCCCCGGTTGCCTCGAACTACGAAAAAAATTAAGAAGCCTGCAATTTAAACAGGAATCTAATGCAGGCAAAGGGCTTACAAGTCTATTTGGTAAAGTAACCATTGCCCCCTTCCTGTTCCGAAGCAAATCAGGTGAAGACCCAAAAGTATCTCTGGAAAAAGCTGAAAGTCTCCTCGCAAAGTCACCCAGCAATGTAGTCGCTCACCAAATGCTAGCCGCTGCAGCTATCGCCCTTGGCCTACTTAAAACAGCTGCATTTGCCTACGAAACGATCAAAAAAATTCAACCGAAAGACTTAGCGAATCTTAAAAGCCTCGCCAATATCTATATCGAAACTGGCCAAACTGAAGAAGCTGTAGAGACAGGCAATTTAATTGTTAGCATCAATCCTCGAGACGGAGATGCTGAAGATATCATGAAAAGGGCTTCCGTTGCCGCTGCCATGCACCGAGGCAAATGGGAAGAGTCTGAAGATTTTCGTACTCAATTGAAAGACGAATCGGAGGCACAAGCCCTTGAGCAGGCCTCGAAGACCATGACCGACTCAAAAGGATTGGAAGGCCTGATAAGACAGGCTTATGATAAAGTTCAACTCGAGCCCAATAACATCAATCACTACAAACAGCTAAGCGACTATTACCATCGATACGGTGACTTAGAAAATGCCATAGCATGGATTCAACAAGCTCGGACGCAGGAGGCAGGTAAAGGTGATGTATCCCTTGAGGAAAAAGAGCGTTCCCTAACCTTGGAATACTACGATCAATCTATTGAACAATGGGAAAAGGCCTGTTCCCAAGACCCCCAAAATCAAGAATGGGCCAAATCACTTGAAACAGCAAATCTTACCAAAAAACAATACCATTTTAACCAACTTGAGTCTTTGGTCCAAAGGTACCCAAATGACTATGGATATCGATATGAGCTTGGGCTTATTCTTTTCGAAGAAGGGAAGTTCGACGACTGCCTGCAGCATTTTCAGCTTGCTCAAAGAAATGCCAAGGTGCGACTCGATGCGATTTTATATCTCGGAAGATCGTACAGCAAAAAAGGATTTTATGATATGGCTATCGAACAATTCTCGATATTAAAAAGTGAAATTCAGGTTATGGATGACCGCAAAAAAGAAGCCACCTATGAACTTGGATGCTGCTATGAATCCATGGAAAACAAAGATAAAGCTTTTGAAGAATTCAAGGCTGTTTATTCGGCCGACATATCTTTCCGCGATGTTGCCGATAAAATTAACACCTTTTACCAAACTAAAACCGCAACTTAATATTGTGGCGGAGAGGGAGGGATTCGAACCCCCGGTACCTTTCGGCACACCCGATTTCGAGTCGGGCACATTCGACCACTCTGCCACCTCTCCAAACTTCAAATTCTTGCCAAACTACCTCGAAAGAAGCAACATTTTTAGATCACATGCAAAATCAAATCCTCAATTTCCGCGCTTGCTTGGAATCCGATTGTAATTTTGAATAAAGATTATGCCAAGTGTATCCAAATTTATTTCCTTTTTTGTTTTCCTATTTCTTTTTAGTTGTAATTCTTCGAAAATAGAAACGATTGATTTTTCCGATGGTTCGTATGAGGGTGAGCTCAATAAAAAAAAACAAAAACATGGAAAAGGCTTTTTTCGCTGGAGCGATGGTTCTTATTACAACGGACTCTATGAAAATGACAAAAGACATGGCCAAGGCAGATTTCTCTGGGCAAATGGCGAAACATATGAAGGAAGCTATGTACAAGATCATAGAACTGGTCATGGCACTTATCGCTGGGCTGATGGTTCTGTTTACGAGGGTTCTTTTTTCAACGGGAAAAGGCATGGAAATGGAATTTTCACGGCTGCGGATGGTATTCGCTATGAAGGAGAATGGCTTCACGACAGGCAACATGGGAAAGGGAAATTACTCTTTGCTGACGGAAAAACCGTCACGGGCACCTGGATTGAAGGCCAACTAGTATCCTCTAATTCATTTCCTCCTAACGCATCTCCGAAACCTGAAATTAAGGCCCCTGACCTGCCTGCAGTTGAGGTTCATGGGTTGACACCGACCAAGCAGGAAGTGCCCAAGCCAGAAGCTGTAAAATTCTCAGAAAAAAAATCGGTTTCCCCAAGCCAGGTTAGATCAAAGCCTGTGATCGCTGATTTTGAAAAACCTCAGGCTCCTGAAATTAAAACCGCCCCCCCCAACCCAGAACCTCTGTCAAAACAATCACAAGAACTTTTAAAGGAAGTAACCCCACCTAAACCTGAGGAAAAAAAATCATCGCCCAAGCCTCAAAAAAAATTATCCGCTGAAAATAAAAATACATGGAGGGGGACAGCGGATGATGTTGAACTCAATTTTATCACTGAACTCATTAATGGCCTAGATACGATTAAAGAAAGAAAATCAGATCTCCCCTTTTCAGGCAAGATGGTCATCGTAAATGAAAGCGGTGATTTGGTCGGTGAATTAAATCTTCATAATGGCGTCTTGCACGGAAAAGAAATTTTCTATGACACCAACGGTAAAATTGTAGAAGAAAATACCTGGCAAAGAGGTCGTAAACTTTAACAACTCCAAAAAGATGGCTTTGATCAAGCCTCAAAATGTTTCTAACGGGGGAGGAAAATTATAAACGTTAATGTTTAAGGTTTTTTTTGTTTTCCATCATGCCATAAGATAGAATCACTATGGTGGAAACTGGAAATGCAACATCTCACAATTCAATCAACCTACCCTTCGATCCGAGTGAATTCCCTCGAGAACTGAAGAGCTATTACATATCAGCTTCGGAGGATGACCTCACTCGGATGCTCGGTCGGACTGATTTAGCTGACATCGACTCGGTTTACTCTCATATACTTCCCACTCAGAGATTTGGAGCGGAGCTTAATGTTCCGGAGGAACTTTCCTACCCTGAGACCTGCAAACAGGTCGCAAAAATGGCCTCCAAAACGCATCTTAAACCCTCCTTCATTGGCGACATGCTTCCGGTTTGGCAGGTTGACCCTATTGTTCAGTTTGTTTCCAAGCTCAGACCCCTCAGCACTTCTTACACTCCCTACCAACCAGAGCGCAGTCAAGGGACATTGGTCACTCACTGGATCTATCAATGTGCGCTATCCGCCCTTACTGGTTTTGAAGCGATTAATACTTCCCTTTACGATCGGTCTTTTGCCATGTACGAAGCAATCACCTGTGCCATCCGGACCAATAAAAGGCCAAAAAAAGTTCTGTTGGCTAATACCCTTTTTGCCAATGACCTCCAAGTTCTCCAAACCCTTACCAAAGAAACGGGTATCGAGTTCACTTTCTTAAACATCAATCCTGACACAGGTTTACTCGACTACTCCGAACTAGAAAAGATTACTTCCTCCACTGAAGATTTTTCCGGCTTTGTTTTCCCTCAAGTGAATTCTTTGGGCTTACTAGAGAATGTTGATTTACTCACCGATTTCTGTGCCACTCACGGCATTCGATCGATCGCCTCGATTGATCCTTCTCTTCTTGCCACCGGTGGCCTCAAAGATCCGGCTAGCTTTGGGGAAAAGGGTGCAGATTATATTGTTGGCGATGCTCAACATCTTGCCACCGGACCCACATTCGGAGGCCCCGGCCTTGGTTTATTTGGCTGTCGCTACAACGATGAAAACAAGCGTGATATCCGTCACACGCCCGGTCGGTTCATTGGTAAAGCAAAAGACATAAACGGTCGGGATTGCTTCGTCATGGTTCTTTCAACACGCGAGCAACACATAAGGAAAGAAAAAGCGACTTCCAATGTGTGCTCCAACCAGGCATTTCTTGCCACTCTTGCCGGTGCGAATCTTTTAGCGAAAGGCGACAAAGGTCTTGAAGAATCCCTGGCATGTGCAATTTCCGCCAAAAACAATTTTATCAATCACATTGACGGCCTTGAGGGAGTTTCACTGGCATTCCCCCACACAGATTCCTGCAACGAAGTTGTTTTGTCCGTAGACTGTCCTGTCGAAGAATTACTTGAAAAAGCTCGGCAATCCAATCTGCATGTGGGTGTAAATGTTTCAGATCGTACAGTTGCAACCGATACCCGAAACCTTCTTAAACTTACATTTACTGATGTAAATGGGCAGGGAGAATTGCAAGAGATGCATGATTTCTTTTCGCAATTCTTTCCATCAAATTCTTCTCCTCAAGTTAATTCCAGGACTTCTATTTCCAGTCATTTTCTTCGCAAGGATTCTCCCCTTCTACCGTCCTTTTCCACCGAAGAGATTTCTCATTATTATGAAAAGCTAGCGGAATTAAACGTCAGCCCTGACGATGGGTGCTACCCACTGGGTTCTTGCACGATGAAATATAACCCCCTGGTAAACGACTGGGCCGCCGGTTTAGACGGTTTTACTTTAGCCCACCCCCAAATGCCTGAAGAAGACGCACAGGGGCCGCTATCTGTTCTCTATGAAATCCAGGAGTGGTTTAAAGGAATCACCGGTCTTGCAGGTGTCACCACCCAACCGGTTGCAGGTGCCCAGGGTGAACTAGTTGGGCTGAAAATGTTCCAGGCTTATCATCGTGACAGAGGGGAAGCCTTTCGGAACAAGATTCTTATTCCTCGATCCGCTCATGGCACAAATTTTGCAACGGCGGCCATGGCTGGTTATCCGGATGGTATCGTCTACCTGGAAGCAGGCAGCGATGGAACCATTGACATGGAAGACTTTCATCAAAAGCTTGATAATTTTGGCTCTGAGCTCTGCGGGGTCATGATTACAAATCCTAACACTTCGGGTATCTTCGAAAAAAACTTCCAGGAGATATCTCAAGCTGTACACGACGCCGGGGGGCTTGTTTACATGGACGGAGCTAACATGAATGCGATCGCGGGCATCGTAAACTTGGATACGTTGGGCGTGGATGCTGTGCATAACAACCTGCACAAAACCTGGACCATTCCGCATGGAGGTGGTGGGCCAGGCGACGCCATAGTTGCGGTCTCAGAAAAGTTAGTTGATTTTCTTCCCGGCAAACAAATTAAGCAAAATGAAAATGGTAGCTTTGTATCTTTTTCTACCTCCAAAAGTATCGGAGACTTTCATAGGCATTGGGGGAATTTTGGCCATAAAGTCAGGGCTTACACTTACCTTCTTCGCCTAGGAAAAAAAGGCATTCCCCAAATGTCTTCGGTTGCTGTTCTCGCTGCCCGCTACTTACTTAGCAGACTGAAAGATCACTATTGCACGCTACCCAACCATCATGAGAGTGCTCCGAGGATGCATGAATTTATCCTCACTTTGAGCGATGAAGAATTTTCACTTTTAGAAAAAGCGGGGATCCCTAAAAGCAAAGCCATACCCCAAATTGGAAAACTCTTTCTTGATTTTGGTTTTCATGCGCCAACTGTGGCATTTCCTGAAATTTATGGGTTGATGATTGAACCAACTGAAAGTTTCACCAAGTCTGAATTAGACAGGTTTGCTGACGCAGTGATTGCGATCAAAGAACTGATACTGACAAAACCCAAGGTTTTAATCTCAGCACCTCATTTTACGCCTATTGATAAAGTCGATGAAGTTTCAGCAAACCGAAACTTACTTCTTCGTGAGTCCATACAGCACCTTCCTGCCCTGCCCTTCAACCGGATTAAGAATTCTACACTCATGAGTTTGAGTATCGAAGAGATTAAAGACAAGGTAGTAACTGCGAGTGAAGCGGCCCAGTCAAGTTTGGTTTGACCCCAGCGATCCGATTATACATTTTAGGTTTATGTCCTCAGAAGAAGATAAACCCCTCGTTTCAAAACCCGGTATCATTTTTGACCTCGTTCTCGCTGTCGCATTCTTTTTTTTCATGCGTAATGTACTTGTCCCCCATGTTCCTTCTCAGGATCCATTTGCTGTAAATATCGTGGCCAGCATGACTTCATTTTGCATGACAGGAGTCTTTTGGATTGCCACAAATATGTTGCGAGTCACCTGGGTGGATTACTCCAGAAGACAAAAGAAGTAATTTTAGCTTTCCACATATTTTCCCAATTCATGGAGTAACTTTCCTTGTGGGGTGCCCACGACCTTCACTCCATTTTCCAAAACTTCTTCGGTTTTCAAACAGCCTTCCTTTCTCATCCTTGCCACAAGAGAATACTCATCGTGCGGTATGAGATAAGCGTTCACCTTGTGTTTTTCCTCTAACAACTCATCAATAGCTGAAGATAACTCTTCCAGCCCATGCTTGTTGTGAGAGCTCACAAATTTACCATTTTCATCAAGCACCCGAGCCTTTATTTTCACAGTATCTGAGGAAACGAGGTCCAGCTTGTTAAAGACAGTTACTGTCTTTTTTTCTTCAGCACCCAATTCACGCAGGACATCAAGGGTAGTATTCATATGCTCCACAAATTGAGGATTGGAAAGATCGACCACATGAAGCAACAAATCGGCCACAAGCGTTTCTTCCAGTGTGGCCTTAAAGGAGTCAACCAAGCGGTGAGGCAGTTTACGAATAAAGCCTACAGTATCAGTTAAGATCACCACCCGCCCACTTGGAAGACTTAATTTCCTACTGGTAGGATCAAGGGTAGCGAATAACTTATCGGCAGATAAAACTGTGGCTCCAGACATGGCATTAAGCAAGGTGGATTTCCCGGCATTGGTGTAACCCACCAAGGCGATAGTGGGCAAAGGTATACGGTGCCTTTTTTTTCGACTGGTTTCACGCCGAGTTGACACTTGTAGGATTTCTTTTTTAGTGGCAGCAATCTTATCCCGAAGCATTCTTTGATCGAGCTCAATCTGAGCCTCTCCTTCCCCCCTTTGGGTCACACCTCCCCCCCGTTGCCTGCCGAGATGAGTCCAGGCGCGTCTCAGTCGGGGCAAGGAATATTCAAGGCGGGCAAGCCTGACCTGGAGGACAGCTTCCTTGGTCTGTGCCCTTTCCGCAAATACATCCAAAATGATTTCATGCCGGTCAATCACGAGTACTTTACTTTCTTTCTCCCAGTTCCGCTGCTGGCTGGGAGATATTTCATTGTCAAATACGATGACATCACAGGAAAGCTCACTGACTTCGTTGACAATCTCTTCCAGCTTTCCTTTCCCAACTAGATGGCCCGGGTAGGTTTTTCTTGTGCGCACCACATGCTTTTTGAAAATCTTAATTCCTAAATTGGAAACCAGCTCGTCCAGCTCCTCCAGAAGAGACTCGGCCTCTTCCCGATCTTCCTCTCTTTGGATAATGGAAAGTAAATAAGCTCGCTCTACAAGTTTGGGCTTTTCCTTAACTTCAAACATGAATTAAAATCCAACTTACTTATGGCATAAAAAAAGAGGTTCGATCGTTGCCGACCGAACCCCTTTGATTAAGAAATCTTTAGACAAGTGATCCTTTTAGCTAACCGCTGCTTGAGCCGCTGCTAAACGTGCAGTTGGCACACGGAATGGAGAACAGCTTACATAGTTCAGTCCAATCTTGTGGCAAAACTCCACACTCTTAGGATCACCACCATGCTCACCACAAATACCAAGCTTGATATTGCGGCGACCCGCTTTACCGTTCTTTACACCAATCTGCATAAGTTGTCCGACGCCGCTTTGGTCTACGCTGGCAAAAGGGTTGGCATCAATGATATCCAATTCTGTGTAATTAGGAAGAAAACTTCCGGAATCATCACGACTCATTCCCATAGTGGTCTGGGTTAAATCATTCGTTCCAAAACTGAAGAATTGAGCGGTCTTGGCAATCTCGTCTGCAACCAAGGCAGCTCGAGGAATCTCAATCATGGTACCCACAAGGTACTTCACCTTTTCTCCTTTGGCAGCAAATACTTTCTTAGCCGTTTCATGAATCACTTCAACTTGAAGCTCCAGCTCACGGGGAAAACCGACGAGTGGCACCATAATTTCAGGATTTACTTCCACCCCGCTCTTTTGCACAAGAATTGCAGCTTCCAGGATTGCCTGGGCTTGCATTTCCGTGATCTCAGGATAAGAAACGCCGAGTCGGCATCCCCGATGG
Organism: Opitutales bacterium; assembly: GCA_965661905.1. Classification (GTDB taxonomy): domain Bacteria; phylum Verrucomicrobiota; class Verrucomicrobiia; order Opitutales; family Seribacteraceae; genus Seribacter. The sequence goes on along the minus strand of CBFIFQ010000005.1, from coordinate 7,244 downwards.
CCAAGCATCGGATTGAATTCGTGGAGGTCCTCAACACGCTTCTTGATAGAAGCTAGTGAAACACCAAGCTTCTTGGCCAAATCACGCTGTGCTTTAAGATCGTGGGGTAAAAACTCATGCAAAGGAGGATCCAGCAAACGGATGGTTGCTGGTCTGCCTTCAAGAGCCTTAAAGATTCCCTGAAAGTCTTTACGCTGATAAGGAAGCAGTTTTTTGAGGGCTTTCCTGCGGTCTGCTTCATTATCTGCCAAAATCATCTGACGCATAGCATCAATACGATTTCCCTCAAAGAACATATGCTCCGTCCGGCATAACCCTATACCGGTGGCACCAAAGGCAATAGCATTCGCCACTTGTGATGGGGAATCTGCGTTGGTACGAACGGTCATCTTAGTGGCTTTTTCACACCAATTCATGAGCTGTGAGAAATTTTGATAAGCCCGACTCTTATTCGGATCTAGCTTTTTCTCAATCAGGACCTGAATAATTTCAGATGGAGCCGTTTTTAATTCTCCGGCATATACATCTCCGGTGGTTCCATTAATAGACATGTAATCGCCTTCCTTGAAGGTTTTTCCATTAACTTTCACAGTGCGATTGTGATAATCTACATCAAGGTCTGCGGCTCCGCATACACAAACCTTACCCATTTGTCGGGCTACAAGAGCAGCGTGCGAGGAGACACCGCCCCTGGCTGTCAAAATTCCTTCAGCGGCAATCATTCCCCGTAGATCCTCGGGTGAAGTCTCTTGTCGCACCAATAATACAGAGCTTTTCTTGGCGGCTTCAACGGCTCGCTCCGCGTTCAGGCAAATTCTTCCTGATGCGGCACCTGGACCCGCAGGCAATCCCTTGCAAAGTTTACCTGCTGCCTTTTGGGCAGCGGCATCGAAAACAGGAGCTAGGACTTGATCAAGCTGTTCGGCTGGAACCCGCGTGATGGCTGTTTTCCAGTCGATAAGCCTTTCCTTAACCATTTCCGAGGCAATTCTAACCGCGGCCAAACCGGTACGCTTACCGTTTCGGGTTTGAAGCATGTAGAGCTTTTCGTTTTCAATGGTAAACTCAAAGTCCTGCATGTCTTTAAAGTGTTTTTCCAACTTCTTTTGGACAAGGACAAGTTCTTTAAAAGGCTTAGGTAGGACACGTTTGAGCTTTGCAACTGGTTGAGGGGTTCTGACACCAGCTACCACATCTTCTCCTTGGGCGTCGGTTAGAAATTCTCCGTACAATACCTTCTCACCTGTAGCAGGGTCTCGAGTGAAGCCGACCCCGGAGCCAGACTTCTTACCGGTATTCCCAAATACCATAGCTTGAACATTAACCGCGGTACCCCACTCAGCGGGAATACCATATTTTCTGCGGTAAACAATCGCCCGGTCATTCATCCATGAGCTGAATACGGCTCCGACGGATCCCTCTAGCTGCTCCCATGGGCAGGTAGGAAAGTCTTTACCGGATCTTTTCTTTACCAGGCTTTTAAAACGGGCAACCAACTCCTGCATCTGCTCGGCAGAAATACGGGAATCATCTACTTCACCTTTTTCTTTGGGAAAGATTTCTTTTTTAAAGTCTTCGATGAGGGCCTCGAAGGGATCATGGTCTTCACTTGGAAGCTTTTGCACTCCCATGACCACATCTCCGTACATTTGAATAAATCGACGGTAGCAATCCCACGCAAAACGGGCGTTGCCCGATGCTTCAGCTAGAGCTCCAACGGTTTCGTCATTAAGACCAAGGTTTAAGATGGTATCCATCATACCAGGCATGGAATCTCGGGCACCCGACCGGACGGAAAGTAGGAGTGGCTTCTTCATATCTCCTAATTTTTTGCCGAGTTGCTTTTCCATGGTAGCCACTGAACTCTTTATTTGAGCATCAAGACATTTGGGGTAAGTCCGTTTATGATCGTAGAAATAAGTACATACTTCTGTGGTGATAGTAAATCCTGGAGGAACCGGTAATCCAATCTTTGCCATTTCTGCAAGATTCGCACCTTTGCCACCAAGCAATTCTCTCTGCTTAGCATCACCATCCGTCTTTTTTCCAAAATCGTATACATACTTTGGGTCGTTAGATTTTGCGGAGGATCGCTTTTTAGCGACCTTACCGGTTGATTTGCTCTTGGCGGATTTTGCCTTCTTTTTCTGTGCCATTTTTTGAGGTTTAAGTTAGCTTCTAGTTTGAATCAATATCTGCTTGAAAATTCCAAGAAGAGTTTTGAAAACGAATCTAATTTCATCTTATTTTTTCAGTGTTTTGTCAACGGACGACTTAGGTTCAATCCGCAAGTCTCATCTGTTTGCACCTTTAAGCATGGACGAATTTTTAATTTTCGTTCATAAATTCTCGTTTCTTTAGCTTAATTGCACGCCCCTTATCACACATCAATATGACCCGTAAACATTCTGCTGGACCCAAAACTTTTGGTGAGCGTTTTCGAAATGATGGCCTATTGGGTGCATTGAAAAAGAAAAGCGAAAAAAGCCAAGCAGACCCCAACGCGATGCATTTCCTGGAGCACCTGGAAGAATTAAGGTGGGTGCTTGTAAAGTGCGTTTGTGCCTTCATTGTCGGTTGCCTGGGGATTGCCATTTTTATGCAGGACTCCGTGAAAGTTCTCCAGGTTCCACTGATTAAAGCCGTGGAGGATTTCGGGGAAATTGGTATCGATTTACAAAGTATTGGACTCGAAGAATATAAAGAACCCCTTGAACAACAGCGGGTGGAACTAGGGATGCTGCGAAATGCCAAAGAGAAAGACCTTACTTCTTGGGGAATCACCAACCCCCACCATCAAACCCGCATACTTACCCATTTCGCCAATGGCCAAAATCGTAACCTACTGCAGGTTATTCGATCTTACTCTCCTATTTTTATCGCCATGAAAATTTGCTTCCTCGGAGGAATCGGAATTTCCCTGCCTGCGATTTTGTATTTTGTGGGTGGTTTTGTGGTACCAGGTCTTACCCCAAGAGAAAAGAAAATCTTTTTCCCGGGCTGCGTGGCCGCAACCCTTCTTTTTCTTGCGGGTGCCTCCATGACCTATCTCTTTATTCTCCCGCTCTCACTTGCCTTTACGATCGAGTTCTCATTCAATGTGTTAGGCTTAGATGTTTACCGCCCGGAGGCTGGCAATTACTACAGCACGGTTATTTGGATGACCTTTGCCGTTGGGCTTGCCTTTCAATTTCCTCTTGTCTTGGTCTTGCTAATTAGAATTGGAGTATTATCAGTAGCTAAATTGCGGGATAGTCGAAGGATCGTACTCGTTATCTTAATGGTGTCGGCTGCTCTTATTACCCCAGGGGGTGACCCGGTAAGCCTCTGCATACTAACAATCCCTCTTTATATACTCTACGAATTGGCCATCCTTTTAGGTTCCGTTATCGAAGGACGAAAAGCCCGGAGGGAATGGGATGAATGGGATGAATCAATACAGGGAGACAAGCCAGCTTGCCCCCCCAAAAACCAAACTACATGGTGGGTGTATGCTCTTTTACTATTCTTTGTTTCCTGTGTTGCCTTTGCTTTTTGGAAGTATAGCAGTCAGCTCGAACACTATGTAGAAAATTTTTCAATCTTGTCAGACACCAACCAGAGTTCACCCCATGCCCAAAATTTATCAGGCAAGCAAATTAATCTTCCACTTTCAATTCCCTCAACAGGAATGGATAGCCAGGAAACCTTTCTTTTGCAACTCACTCACCTTTCAGTAGAGGGAAACCTAACCGCTACCGATGCCAATCACTCAAAAACCGAGCTTTATGAGGCAAAAATTCTTCCAAAACCATAGACTTTTAACTAAGGCTTGCCATCAAGCAGGCAACCACCATGAATGGTGGAGTGAGTAAAGAAAAAAAATTTGGTAAACAAATCAAGGCACTTCGTGCTAAATCTGGCCTGACCCAACCACAGCTAGCCAAAGCTAGTGGGGTGGCTACATCTATCGTCAATGATGTTGAAAATGGAATACGTTCAGCTGGCTCCAAAACCATTAATAAAATTGCCCTTGGTTTGGGGCTCGCTGATCAAGACAGGTTCCTTTTACTTTTAGACGGTCTCAAGTTTTCCAAGCGGGATTTCCTCATTCCTGACTTTGCAGATTATTCACCAGAACTTTTAAATTTCCTTCCTTATGTACTCAATAAAGCCGGCATAAAATCAAAAGACATCATTAAAATTGATCTACCGGGCCAGGACAGAAAAAACCTCATGATATCTTTAAAAAATCAAAAGAAAATCCAACTGGATATACGTATTTCTGCAACCAAAGAATAATTCATGGAATATGTTCGGCTGGACAAGTGGCTTTGGTCTACTCGTTTCTTTAAGACTCGTTCCTATGCAACCGAGGCATGTAAAGGAAACCAGGTTAAGGTCAATGAAACCAAAGCCAAGCCATCAAAATATATCAAAACAGGTGATATTCTTGAAATAAGGAAAGGCTCCCTTCATATGTCTGTAAGAGTTACCTCCCTTATTGACCGACGAGTTTCAGCTGAGAGGGCGAAGGCATGCTACAATGACTTAACGGCTCCAGAAAAATACCTCGAAGCGGAGGCTGAAGCAAAAAAATTCAGATCTCTTGCCAAGGGAAAACCAACGAGAAAGCAAAGACAAGAACTGGAAGACTTTTTTTTCGGAGAGCTTTCCTGATGCTGAGCTTTTAAAATTTTGCATACACAAGAAAATGAGGAATTATTACTGATACATAAATGGGTATTCTCTAAGTAATAAAAACCTCTTGCCACAGACTTTTCCAAAGTTCATTACTTGTTGTGATGAAAAAGATTTTATTACCCTTTCTTTCTCTTTTCCTTTTATTTGGTTTTTCTTCCTGCGTAAGTACTACACAGACTCTTACTTCAGGACCAGAGAACACAGTTATGCTCCATTGGCTTAGTTCCGATACAGAAGGGTTAGTTCGCAGCACCGGAAGTGATAAAAATGCAAGCGCGGACGCAGAATTATTTACAGGCAAGGCGATTGAGACCTTTGAGCAAAGCCCAACCAAATCAGTTTCTTCCTGGAAAAACGGAAAGAAACATGGTGAAACCGTCGAGTTTTTTTACAACGGCCGTAAAAGAAGAATCATTAATTACCGGGATGGAATCCGCCACGGGATATCCTCCGAGTATAGAATTACCGGGGAATTACTCCGTGAAGAAACCTATGAAAATGGAAAGTTAAGCGGCCTCAAAACTGAATGGCACCCCAATGGCCAGAAAATTATGGAAATTACTATGAGAAATGGCTCTCCGCACGGAGAGGCAAAAGAATGGTATCTCGATGGCACCCAAAAGTCCTCCACCATCTACAGGCATGGTTTACGAGAGGGTCCAGCCTCCGAATGGTATCAATCTGGCCAGCGAAAGCTCGGTCTTTTTTATCAAAAAGACAAACAACACGGCCTCCGCACCATATGGTATGAAACCGGCCAAAAGCGTCTAATCGCTCAATTTACAGACGATAAAATGGAAGGGAATTCAAAAGGTTGGTTTCCCAATGGACAACAACAATTTGATTACAACTTTGAAAACAACCAAGAGCATGGCATTTGCACAGAATGGGACTCGGCTGGAAAAAAGATCTCAGAGCTGAGATTTGTAAATGGTGCACCTGTTCAAAATTTGTTAACTGGTCAACGCATTCAGGAGGAAGAAGACACTGGAGAACGCAATGAAGTGATTAATCTAGTTAATGAATCCCCTGTGATTCCTGTAAACCTAGAAGCAACCCCCAAAGCCGGTAATACTCAAAGAGATAAGACAGTTGTAGAAATTACAAATACACCACAGACCGCCAAGCCCAAAAAGAAGGCATCCAATCAACCGCCTGAAGCCAAGGCAATGCCCTCCTTGCAAATTTCACCACCTCTAGATCAGCTTCCTCCTCCTCCTCCGCCCGTACCCCCGGTTCCTACACCAGCACCTCCAGTCAAACCGGTGGAAAGCCCAAAAATACAATCCCCAGGTTCATCCAACCAAGAAGAAGGGCTGAACCCTTTTAGTGATAAGGCAACGGCTCCAACTCCTCCTGCCAAGAAAACAAGCAAGGCCAAGCCTGCCTCAAAACCGCCTGCACCCAAAGCTAAACCCAACCCCTTTGAAAACTCACCTCCACCTCCAATTCCACCCGAAGCCCCCAAACCAGTTCAGGCAGCCCCCCCCCTTCCTCCATTGAATGGCTTAAACCCTTTTGACTCTCCAACTGACTCAGGCTCAAAGCCGGCAAACCCTCAAGCCTTAGGTGCTCCGCCTAACCCTCCAACTGCTCCTCCACCTCCACTTCCGAACGGCCTTAGTCCTTTCGATACCATTCCGCCACCACCACAGCCAAAACCAAATCCCTTTGAGAAGGTAAATTCAACCAGAAACCAAAACAGGGATCCCTTTGATTTTGCTCCGTTGCCCCCACCTACAATCCCTGAAAATGGTGCTGATGAAAATGCATCGCCTATCCCATTGGGTAATGTATTTAATACTCCTCCCACGAACTCGACGGAATCGGAAATCGACCCTTTTGAACTGCCGCCACCTTCTAACTAAACAATGCTCTTTCGCTGTTATAGAAAAGTGGCAGCCCGGCAGGGATTCGAACCCCGACTGAGAGTACCAAAAACTCCTGTGCTACCATTACACCACCAGGCTAGTCCGCGTGCCATTATGAAAAGTGCCAATCCAAAGTCAAGTGATATGGATGTGAGATATTTAATTCATGGAAAAAACTAAATTCAAAAGAATCATTTTAAAAATAAGCGGAGAAATCTTGGGAAGCCGAAAAGAAGGTGAGCCTATTTATGCTCAGTCTCTTGAAAAAATATGTGCCGAAATTAAAGCTGTGGCAGATATGGGAGTGCAAATTGGGCTGGTCGTGGGGGGAGGTAATATTTTTCGAGGCTTGCAGGGGAGTGACAAAGGTATTGACCGTACCACCGGAGATTCCATGGGAATGCTTGCCACTGTCATCAATGGATTGGCGATCATGGACCGTCTGGAAAAAATGGGAGCAGTGGTGCGGGTTCAGAGTGCAATTCCCATGGATAAATTAGCTGAACCTTACATCCAAAGAAGAGCGATACGGCACCTCGAACGCGGGCGGATAGTAATTTTTGTGGCGGGTACCGGAAATCCCTACTTTTCAACGGATACAACCGCGGCCCTGAGAGCAAGCGAGATATCAGCGGAAATTATACTTAAAGCCACCAAAGTGGATGGGATTTACGATAAAGATCCCCATAA
>CBFIFQ010000004.1:0-52080 GCA_965661905.1 Opitutales bacterium | reverse complement strand
CGTGGTTTGCCGGAGGCGGTGTAAAGCCTGGGATAACCTACGGATCCTCGGATGATTATTCCTACAATGTGGCCGAAAATGGCGTCCATGTTCACGATTTCCATGCCACCATTCTCCATCTGCTTGGGATTGACCACGAACGCCTCACTTTTAAGTACCAAGGGCGATATTTCCGGCTTACGGATGTCCATGGTCATGCGGTAAAATCTATCTTAAGCTAGAGTAATTCTTTCATACTCCATCAGATTCGTTCAGCCAGAATACTTTATTCACAATAATTTATTGTAAATAAATACTAAAAAGTTACCTTTAAGCTACATTTGATAAAAATTCATTTGTGAAGCACTCAAAAACAATCAAAATGGATCATTTGATTTTAAATCTATTCATCACAAGGCATATGCACCGACACATTTACCCCACGATTTTATTTTTCACCTGCTTGGTTTTCTTGGGCAGTTTCCCGGTCTTTGGGAAAATAAAACCAAATAAGGGTGACAATATATCCCTCATTGGGGCGGGGATGGGGTCAAGGATGATACACTACGGTCATTTTGAAACCGAACTATACCTGAGATTCCCAAAGCTTGACCTTACCATTCGCAATCTTTGCGATGAGGGAAACACCCCCGGTTTCAGGCCTCACCCAAGTCGCGAGCAAAATGAGCAATATGCTTTCCCCGGGGCTGAAAAGCTGATCCATTCAGACCTGTTGGCCCACACCACTCCTCAAGGATTTTTCGACACTCCTGATGAGTGGTTATCCCGCTTGCAAAGCAATATCATTCTTTGCTTCTTTGGGTTTAACTCATCCTTTGACGGCATCCACCAACTGCCCCGTTTCAAAAAAGAACTTGATGCTTTTGTTAAACACACCAAATCGATGCCCTATGGGGGGAACACGCCCCAGATCGTCCTCATTTCGCCGACGGCGATTGAAGCAATGCCTGGTGTAACAGACGGGAAGTGGCAAAACCGCAACCTTCAAGCCTACACCAAAGGCATGCAGGAAGTCGCCTCTGCCAACAAAGTTCAGTTTGTGGATGCATTTTCGCCCTCGCTTCAATGGTATAAGGATGGAAAGCCTCACTCCATTGACGGAGCCCTTTTAAATGACCACGGTTACCGCAAACTTGCCTCATTTCTTGCCGACACCATCTTTACCCAAAGCACACCCAATCAAAGCCTGCGCACTAAAGTCCACCCCCTGGTCATGGACAAGAACTTTTACTGGCTTAATGACTTTAAGGTGCCCAATGGCGTCCATGTTTACGGTCGTCGCTACAACCCATTTGGTCCCCAGAACTACCCGTTTGAAACCGAGAAAACCCGGGAATTTACGGCAAACCGTGACCAAAAAATATGGGCAACCCTCCAGGGCAAGTCATTTGACCTCAAGGCCGCCGATCGCAAAACCTCCAAGTTACCGGCGGTCCCCACCAACTACCTTCCCCCCACTAAAAATAGTAAAAACGGCAATATCAATTACACCCCTGGCCCCCAGGCCCAGACCAAAATTAAGGTGGCTCCCGGGTACAAGATTGAACTTTTTGCTGATGAAAAAACTTTCCCCGACCTGGCCAACCCAGTACAGGTGGCGTTTGATAATAAGGGCCGTCTCTGGGTTGCCACCATGGCCAGCTACCCCCACTACCGAATCGGGGATCCTTTACCCGAAGATAAACTCATCATCCTGGAAGACACCAACAACGACGGGAAAGCAGACAAGCAGACAAATTTTGCCGACGACCTCCACATCCCCATCGGTTTTGAAATCGCTCATGATGGGGTCTATGTCTCCCAAAGCGGCAGCCTGATCTTCCTGCAGGATACAGACGGAGATGATCGCTACGATAAGCGGGAAGTGATGCTTTCCGGGTTTGATGACCATGACACCCACCATGCCATCTCGTCTTTCTGCGCGGATCCATCCGGTGCCATTATCATGTGCGAAGGTATTTTCCTTCACAGTCATGTGGAAACTTCACAAGGGCCGCGGCGCGGTTCAAACGGTGGCTTTTTCCGCTACGACCCCCGTACCCGCAACCTCATACGGCATGCCCAGTTTCATATACCCAACCCCTGGGGTGTTGCTGTGGACCAGTTTGGGCAGGAAATCTTCCTGCATACATCGGGCACGAAAACATCCTGGATGTTACCGGGTATGATCAAAGCCCGATATGGGGCAAACATGAAAGCCCCGGACTTGATCACCTCCAACAAAGTGCGCCCCACTTCAGGTATTGAAATTGTATCGAGCCGCCATTTTCCCGATGAGGTGCAGGGGGATATACTCATCAACAACAACATTGGCTTCCTGGGTGCCAAGCAGCATAAGGTGATTGACCAGGATCCAGGCTTCACCACCGAATACAGGCAGGATTTATTTAAATCGGAAGACCTCAACTTTCGTCCCACGGATTTGGAATTCGCACCTGATGGCTCCCTTTATGTGGTCGACTGGCAGAATGCTCTGATTGGTCACATGCAGCACAATGCCCGTGATCCAAACAGGGACCACAGACATGGCCGTATTTACCGGATCACCTACCCTTCCCGCCCCTTGGTCAAGCCGGCGAAAATTGCCGGTGCCTCGATCCCTGAACTGCTAAAAAACCTGGAATTACCTGAGTTACGCACCCGCTACCGCACCCGCCGGGAACTCAGAGGGCGCGACCCCGATGAAGTAACCAACGCAGCCATATCCTGGAGCCGTGATAAAGAGGAGCGCCTACAACTGGAAGCCCTATGGGTAAGCTGGGGGGCCGGTCGCTTACATCAGCCACTTCTCCTCAAGCTTCTGGATTCCACAGACCACCGGATCCGTGCGGCGGCGGCCAATGTTTTTCGCTTTCATGTATACTCTGTACCCCAGCACAAAAAGATTTTAAGCAAGCTTGCCAATGACCCGCATGGCCGGGTTCGCTTAACCGCCGTGGTGGCTGCATCCTACCTCAACCGCAGGCTTGGCTTACAAACATTGGCAGAAGCAGAAAAACATCCGATCTCCCCACTCTACCAAGAATCTTATGAATATGCCCGCGAGGTGATCAATCACAAGGCCGTTGAAGAAGAAGAGGAAGAAGTCCCCTCCAACATCCCTTCGTATTTATCCAAGGCTGACCAGGATAAGTTTATCCAAGGCAGTGAAATCTATCACCGGGAAGGATACTGTGTAACCTGCCACCAGGAAAACGGAAAAGGGCTGCCTGATTCCGGTTTCCCTCCTCTCGCCGGGACCAAGTGGGTCACCGGAAGCCCTGACCGCTTAATCAAGCTTACTCTTAAGGGTTTGATGGGCCCGATTGAAGTCCTTGGGAAAAAATACCCCGGTCAGGTGCCGATGACACCCTTTGAGCACATGCTCAACGATGATGAGATTGCCTCGGTTTTAACCTTTGTCAGGAATTCCTATGGGAATAAATCCTCAGCCGTTTCCGCGGCTCAAGTGGCCAAGATCAGGGAGCAGAAAAAAGACATGCTTGGTCTCTACTCCCCCGACGCCTTGCTGAAGGAACACCCAATCAAGTAAAGACTGCGATCATGGTCTCTTAAGACCTTTACATTAGTTAGCCCAAACCCTTTATTTCGCTTCTCCACTTGCCTGGTGGTATGCCTTTAATTTCAGCAAATACCCGATTAAAGTGGCTCAGGCTCCCAAACCCGCTTTCAAGGGATATACTGAGAATGGTTTGATTGGTTTCCAGCATCAGGCTGGTGGACCTGGATATTTTGATCTCATTGACAAACCTTGAAAAGGTCTGCCCGGTGTGCCTTTTAAAAAACCGGCTAAAAGCAGAGGGACTCATGCCAACCAGTTGAGCAGCCTCGACAAACAACCTGGAATCGAAAGACTCCTCCGCTCTGTCCAAAATAAAATTAATCACTTCTGACAAGCGGTCGTCTTTGAGCTTTCTCATGGTGACGGGCTGAGTGGAAATGATTTCACGGGGCAAGGAACTAACCAAGCCGAGCAAATCCAGCCAGGCAGTGTAAGCCTTCCATGAACCTTGGGAAGCTTGCCTAAGGGATAAAAATGCCTGCTCCAACTCGTTGCTGGTTTCCTGACTCTGTACCGGGAAATATAAACCTGTCCACGCAGCTTTGAGCATGGAGTGCAAAGACACAAGTTCTGGCTTCGGCTCCAGGGATTCCATCCGGAACTGAACAACCGAGGCCACCGAAGAGTCAGGACAGCCAGGGTCCGTTCGCCAGCAATGGGGAAGGTTGGGACTCAGCAATACCAGGTCGGAGGGGCTAAAAGGCTGAATTCTATCACCCACAATCCTTCTTCCCGTCCCGCTTCGTACCCACTTAAGTTCCACTTCCGGGTGATAGTGCCAATGCCCGTCAAACCCTTCCTTTTGATCAATTTCAATAAACCGAAAGGAACGGGTATTCCCAAGTGGAAGAGGTTCAAAGCTAGCTCTCATTTCTCTATTTTTGATATTCTTTATCGATAATGAAAGCTTAATCAGCAATAAATGATATATTTATGGCAATAGAGGGGATGAAGTTTTGAGAAATTGTGGTATGATGTAGGCATCCTTTTTAACCTGACCCATACCATGAAAAATCCAAATTTGCCGCGTAGAACTTTTGTGAAATCAAGCAGCCTGCTCACCGCCGGAGCCCTGGCCGCTCCGCACATATCCAGGGCCGCGAGCAATACCCAGCCTATCAAGATTGGACTTGTGGGTTGCGGTGGCCGCGGATGCGGGGCGGTAAAAAATGCAATGGATGCCGACCCCAATGTTGAACTTGTAGCCATTGGTGACTTACTTGGGGACCGGATAAATCAACGGGCCCAATACCTCGAAAGAGCCTGCCGCGATCGGTACAAAGTGAAGGAGGAAAATATTTTTGTCGGTTTGGATTCCTACAAGGGGGTGATTGATGCAGGTGTGGATTATGTAATCCTAACATCTCCCCCGGTATACCGGCCTTCCCATTTGGAATATGCGGTGGAGAAAGGAATCCATTGTTTTTTTGAAAAGCCGGTGGCAGTGGATGCACCCGGCATTCGTAAAGTCATCGCCTTATCCAAAAAAGCCAAAGAAAAAAACCTCGGCTTTATGTCCGGTTTTTGCTGGCGTTACAACTATCCCAAAAGAGAAGTTTTTTCCAGGGTACTGGATGGAGCCGTAGGGGAAATTAATGCTCTCTACAGTACCTACAATACCGGGGAGGTGGGAGGAAACCGGGGAAGATCCGAATCCCAAAGTGATTTGGACATTCAGTCCAGAAACTGGCCCAAGCATCTTTGGCTGTCCGGGGATTCGATTGTAGAACAGGCGGTTCACTCCATTGATATGATGCAATGGGCGATGGGGGAGGAACTGCCCACATCGGCGGAAGGGACAGGCGGACGCCAGGTTTACCCCGATGACCCTGACAGATACGGTAATATCTATGATCATTTTGCAGTGGTCTACCAATGGGGCAATGGAGCCAGGGGTTATCATTTTTCCAGGCAACAAAAAGGAACTGCTGGAAGTTACGAAGTGGAAATCTTTGGTAAAAAAGGGTTTTGCAGTGCCAAAAACAGGCACTCGATCATAAGCGGTGAATCGGGATGGCGCTATTCCGGTCCCAAAAACGACATGTACAAGACCGAACACGAGGAACTGATCGCATCCATACGGAAAGAGCAACCTATCAATGATGGCGTGCGTGCCGCCAACAGTACCATGGTTGCGATCATGGGGCGTATGGTGGCCTACACTGGAAAGCACTTAACTTTCGATCAGGCCTTGCAGTCTAAGGAATCCTTGATGCCGGAAAACTTGAGCATGGAAAGTTCAATTCCTGTCAGCGATGTACCCAAACCCGGTCTCACCAAGTTTATCTAACCCCTGGCGGTCTTTCCTTCTAGCCTAACCGGCATTTGGGTCACCCTCACCTTCTTCACTACCTACCCCTTTTATTCATGGAAGTTCTCATTTTTCCAGACACCCAATCCCTCGCCTCCAAAAGTGCTGATTTGGTCGAGTCCCAAATCAAGACTTTCCCAGACTCGGTCATTGGTTTGGCCACCGGCTCCACGCCTTTGGGCTTGTATGAGGAGTTAATCAAGCGACACGGTGAGCATGATTTGAGCTTTGCCGGGGTTAAAACATTCAACCTCGATGAATATGTAGGGATTCCCTCGAACCATGCCCAGAGTTATCGAACTTTTATGGATGAAAACCTATTTTCCAAAATTGATATCCAGCCCTCCAATACGCAGGTACCTGACGGAATGGCTGAGAATCCACTGGAAGTGGGTCCAGCCTACGAAAAAATGATTGCAGATGCAGGCGGGATTGACCTTCAGGTTCTCGGTGTGGGAACAGATGGACATATTGGCTTCAACGAACCCACATCCAGCTTGAGTTCGATCACCCGGGTAAAGACCCTCACCCAGCAGACAATTGAAGATAACTCCCGGTTTTTTGGACCGGAAGAATTCCAACCAAAACTGGCCATAACCATGGGAATCAAAACGATCCTGGATGCCCGCAGAATCATCCTGCTCGCTCATGGTGAAAACAAAGCAGAAGCCATTCGCGATATGGTGGAGGGACCTCTTTGCGCAATGTGCCCGGCATCCGCCCTCCAGCTCCACCCAAGAACCACGATCCTCATCGACGAGGCAGCGGCATCCCAATTAAAGTTGAGGGGATATTATAAATTTGTTGGGGAAATGCAGGACGATCTTGAACGCAAGCACCGCCCCTCTGACTGGGTTTCCCGGTAATCATGACTCCCCCCGCTATGACTGATCAAAAAATTCGTGTTCTCGTTGTCGGTGCCGGAAACATGGGGAGATCCCATGCCCTGGCCTATGCATCCATCCCTGAATTTGAAATCGCGGCAGTTTGTACAAGGAGGAAAGAATCGCGAGCCAGTTTGATGAACGATTTGCCCGCGGGCACTCCTGAGGTGGACGACTATGAGAAAGCCTTACTGGAAGTAAAACCCGATGCAGTCTGCATTTCTACCTATCCGGATACTCATTACCCTTATGCGAAAATGGCCCTCGATGCCGGCTGTCATGTCTTCACTGAAAAACCATTGGCTGAAAACTCCGAGCAATGCAGGGAACTTGTGTACTTGGCCCGTGAAAAAAAGAAAGCCTTGGTGGTGGGCTATATTCTTCGTCAGCACCCCAGCTGGATCAAATTTGTGGAGGTGGCCAAAACCCTGGGTAAGCCACTGGTTATGCGTATGAATTTAAACCAGCAATCCTATGGAAAGAACTGGGAAACTCACAAAAGCCTGCTTTCTTCCATCTCGCCCATTGTGGATTGCGGGGTACATTATGTCGATGTAATGTGCCAAATGACCGGAACTTCCCCAACCCGGGTATCTGGTCTCGGTGCCCAGCTCTCGGATGAGCTGCCGAAAGATAAAATTAATTATGGTCACCTTCAGGTTTCTTTTGAGGATGGCAGTGTTGGATGGTATGAAGCGGGCTGGGGTCCGATGATGAGTGAGACCGCCTTTTTTGTAAAAGATGTGGTCGGCCCCAAAGGGAGTGCCAGTATTGTGGCAGCTGATGCAGGGGCCCGGGGAAACTCCTCCTCCGTGAATGCCCACACTCAGACGGAACGGATTCTCCTACACCGCAGTACCCGGAATGATCAAGGGGAGCTCGAGGCATCGGATGAGTATATCGATTTGGAGGATGAACCCGACCACGATGAATTATGCAGAAGAGAGCAACTCTTTTTTCTGAATGGGATTCGTGGCGAGGCAGATCTGACCGAACACCAGGACAGTGCCATCCGGGCAAGTGAGATTGTATTGGCTGCGGATAAGTCTTTCCGGAGTGGTCAGACAATTCATCTGAGCTGATAAATAACTTCTCTACCTGGTCACCCAAGCGATTTTCTTTTGCTTGGGGAGAAAGATTACGGTCATATTCTGTACTTATGTGGTATAAGTAGAACCACGGATGAAAGAAAACAAAGATGACCGTTTTTTTGTCAATGAACTGACCAAGGCACAGGCTAAGATGCGAGCCTATGTGGCCAAGTTGTTGGCCCACTCCTCATCCACCGATGATGTGCTCCAGGAGTGCAACCAATTACTTTGGGTCAAGCGGGCTGAATGGGACCCTGACACAATATTCCTCAAATGGGCCTACCGTGTCTGCTATTTCAAAGCCATGGCTTACTGCAGGGATCAAAGCCGGGAAAAATTAGTCTTCAACCCGGAACTTCTGGAAATGATGGGGCAGGAAACGCCGGATGAATATACTCAATCCAGCAGGGAAATAGCAATGGAGCAATGCTTGGCCAAGCTGAAGGAAGCAAGCCGAGAACTTTTGCTCGAAAGGTATCGGAAAAATTTCAGCGTGGAAGAATTGGCCTCACGGGAAGGGCTCACGGCCAATGCCCTGTCCCAAAAACTCTTACGCCTCCGTTACAAACTTCATCATTGTATTCAGGAAAATTTAAAACCTAACCCCGCCCAAGTATGAAACCAGAAGAAAAACTTGTTTGGAAACTTATCGACCGAAATATCACCCCCGAAGAGTTCGAAAAATTACAGGAATCTTTTTCAACCTCAAAAGAGCTCCGGAAATATTACCAGCAATGCATTGAAACCCATACGGTTTTATCGAGTTACACAAAACCCGACCTCGACACTCTCTCTTTTCCCAAGCCGGAAAAAGAAAAGAGAACCAAACCACCGGCCTGGCTCGGCTGGGCCGCCGCTGCCCTGCTTTTTGCATATTTCGGTCTGGCTCCCGAAAAACCTTCGCAGGTAAAGATTTCGGCAAGTGATACCCCGGATTGGAGAGGCACCGAATTGTCATTGGGGGACAGGGTACCCCACCACCTGCTGTTTTTACGAGATGGAAGTATAAAATTGAATTTTCCCTCCCAAACGACCGTACAGGTTGCAGGGCCAGCCCACTTTCAAGTGATCGATAACCAGACCCTGGAGGTAATGGATGGAAAGATTGAGATTGCCCATCGCGGGAAACCAGGAAGTTTCACATTGCTTACCCCCATCGGGGAATTAAGGGATTTGGGCACAAGGTTTTCAGTGAACATCCAAAATGTGGATAAACAAACCACTATGTTAACTGAGGTAAAGGAGGGAAAGGTAGAATTTAAAAACCGTAAACCAGCCCAAAAGAGAATTTTATCGGAGGGAGAAAGATTACTCATTTCCGGAACTCATCGGGGGGCTCCCGCGGAGTTCCACCCTTGGTCGGAACAGGAAAAGGACATACCTGATTCCAAAAATGACCTCCCCGAATTTGATGAACCGGAGAGCATTGCTTTACAAACCCCGAAATTCACCGCTCTTGATGTCATGCTAAAGGGAAACCTGAAAGCTCAGATGAAGTACTCGATGATTGATTCTGTCGCCCAGGCGATAGACCAGAAAGCGAGGATTTTGGTGGACGCAGAAAAGACATTCTCTGGCATACATGATATAAGTTTTGCCGAGGCTGCCATGCCTGAAATAGAAGCCATGGCCCATGCGATAGTAGACGGTTGCATCGATTTCTCCAAGCTATCCTTATGGAGCACTTGCCAAACGGCTGAACTTTCATGGCATGAACATAAGGACAACTCAGGCCGGGTAATCCACCGAACCCCCCGCGTTGAAAACTTGAAAGTTCCTGGCGAAGGAAACCGTATGTTAGTTAACCTCAAACAGATTAAAACATGGCTTGAATCGGTTCATCAACTTCATCAAGAAAAGGGAATGGGATGGGTCTCCTCTTTTGGATGCCCCGAAGATGGGAAACTGATTTATCTTCGCCGGGAAAATGACATCGCTGTGTTGACAAAAACGATCCGCTCCATTCAACAAAACCTCGATTAATTCTCTTTCTTTTTTCCATCCTGCTCCAAACACCTTCAAACTCCCCACTCCCGACCCAATCCAGTTCTTTGCCCCATGGAATTACGGGGAAGGATGAACCGGCCAAATGCCCAAATTTCAATCGAGTTCTTCGAGTGACAATTACCTCGTTTTCGCTTTGTTACCCAAACCGGCTTATGTCGCAAATCAACAGGTTTTTTACGCAAATTACAATTTGCTCCGCATCAATCCAAGATTAGGTTGTTGTATTGTACTAGTTGACACTCAAAAAAACCATGCATTCTGCTTCCTCTGTCCAGATTGATGCCAATCTTTACTCGTCATGACCCGTAAGCCTTTTTTCGCTTTAATCGCTGTCCTTTTATCATTTTGCTTTTCTGCCTTGGCTGAAAAAGATTTTGACCCGGGGCGTCTCACCCCCACTACAGTTATCAGTGGGTTAAACCGCCCGATGGAATTTGAAGTAGCCCCAGACGGTCGCATCTTTTTGATCGAACTTGACGGTAGCTTTCAGGTGTATTCCCCCAAGACACAGGAACTTACCGAAATTAAAAAGTTTGAAGTGGCCCGTAAAGGGGAGGTTGGATTGATCGGGTTGGCCCTTGACCCAAACTTCACAGAAAACAACTGGGTTTATTTACAGTATTCTCCGCCCGGGATGACCTCCCAACGGACATCGCGTTTTACTCTGTCAGGTAACAAACTGGTCGAGGGCAGCGAAAAAAAATTGCTTGAATTCCATGAGCCTAACGGCACCGGAGCCCATCACGCCGGATCCCTGGAATTTGCCCCAGACGGATGCCTTTTTATTTCCACGGGTGACAACACCGTTCCCCACGGTGACTCCAAGGGCTATGCCCCGATCGACGACCGGCCCGGAAGACTTTCCTACAGTGCTGAAAAATCATCAGCCAATCCATTCAATCACAATGGTAAAATTCTTCGAATTCGCCCCCTAGCCAATGGGAGCTTGGAAATCCCTGACGGCAACCTCTTCCCCAAAGACGGCTCCCAGGGCCTGCCTGAAATCTTTATCATGGGATGCCGAAACCCGTGGCGTATAAGTGTGAACCAAAAGACCGGAAGCCTGTACTGGGGAGATGTCGGCCCGGATGCCTATGAAGAGAGCGACCATGGCCCCGCGGGCCATGATGAAATCAACCAGGCGAAGAAAGCGGGCAATTTTGGTTGGCCTTATTTTGTGGGCAATAATTTTGCCTACCCGATGCGGGATTTCAACACCTCGACCCTCTACCCACCGCAAAACCCGGAAGCCCCTGTAAACAACTCCAGGTATGTGAAGGAAAAAGTGATCCTCCCTCCGGCAGAGCCCGCTTTTATCTGGTACCGGACCAAAGGAACACCCGAATTTAAAGTATTAGGCACCGGGGGAAGAACTGCGTGTGCCGGGCCTGTATTTCACCACCAACCCAAATTGCCAAGCAAGACCCAGCTTCACCCGCACTTTGACAATTGTCTCTTTATCTATGAGTGGACCCGAAACTGGATCTTTACCGCACACCTGGATGAAAATGAAGAGTTGGTCCAACTGGAACCCTTCATGCCTGAGTACAACTTCATCCGCCCCATTGATTTAAATTTCGGTCCCGATGGAGCCCTCTACCTCATTGAATACGGGACCACCTGGGGTAAAAATGAAAACTGCAAACTCATACGGGTAGATTACATCCGAGGCAACCGCCCACCCGTAGGAAAAATTTCCGCAAGTCAAAACGCGGGCAAGGCACCGCTGACCGTAAAATTTTCCAGCAAGGGGTCCTCCGACCCCGACCCAGGGGACAGCCTGTCCTACGAGTGGAGAAAAACCCCGGGTGATGGAAGTATTTTATCCGAAGAAGCCAACCCCACCCTGATTTTTGAAGATTTTGGCACTATTCAGGTTACCCTGACCGTAAAAGACCCCAAGGGTGCCTCGCATCAATCAAGTATTTCCCTGTCTGTGGGAAATGAAAAGCCTGATGTCTCTTTTATATCCCCCAGGGACGGAGACTTTTTCCATTTTAATCAACCCATCAAATGGAAAGTTTCCGTTACCGACCATGAAGATCAAAACATTGATCCAACCCGTATCTCCATCGCCACCAAACTGGTCAATGAAAAGGTTTCAGGCAAACCTGATTCGCTGGGGTTATCCGCGGGAAGCCATCCGGGGCTTAGCCTAATGAAAGCCAGCGACTGCTTCAACTGCCACGCCGTGAACAATGTCCTGGTTGGGCCAACCTTTACGGCCATTTCTGAAAAATACAAGGATAGTAAAAAAGCAAAGTCGGAAGCGGCCCAAAGAATCCTCAAAGGATCCTCCGGGGTTTGGGGACAGGTTCCAATGATGCCACACCCTCAGCATTCCCTGGCCGAAGCCAAAGAAATGGTGAACTGGATTTTCTCCTTATCCAAGCCCCAGGATGATTCCCTTTCCGGAGAAGAAGGGCATTTCACCATTCATGAACCCAAAGGACACTCCCCGGGCACCCCCTCAACATTACTTGTGGAAGCGAGTTACCTCGACAATGGTCGTTTGCCGCTTGGCCCACTCCATGGGTCAGATTTGATCCGCCTTCGCCCTACCCTGCTCAAGGGCAATGCCGCGGATCGCCACCAAGGTCTAAAAATAGGTGAAAAGGCTGTCACTCATATCAGGCACGATGCGTTTTTGTGTTATGAAAATATAAACCTTTCGGGGATAAACCAAATTGCCTTAGGCGTAACCAGTGCTGGCACCGGTGGAGATATTGAGATTCGTCTACACGGCCAAAAAGGAAAACTTCTGGGTAAAACTACCGTGTTACCAAATGGAAGTTGGAACCAGTTTGAAGAACAAAAGATCCCGATCCAGTCGACAAATGAAAAAGGCGATATCTATGTACGGTTTGTCAAACCGGGAAGCACTGGTGGCATCATGAATTTTTCCTATCTCGCTTTCCGCTAATTTTTTGGTTCATGACTCTTGGTAATCATTTATACCAAGTGATACAAAAAAGATACACTTATGGTGAAAGAATATGATTTTATTGATTTATATTACGAACTTAAGGCAAAAGATAAAAGATAAGAATTATTCATAATATTGAAATAAATTATCTTGTTTAGGTGGGCGTGGTTTGGGCAAACCACGCCCTTTTTTTTTCTAAATTCCACGAAGCTACTCTTACCTGCTCGCATTACTCGAAAATCAATGTAAAAAGACCACCATGATGCTAGTTTCAAAGGTTGGTAATACGGATAAAGAAAGATTCAAAAATTTGACACATTATGATTCTTTGTTTGGACATAAAAGGTAGCCAGTCATGAATTCCCCCAACACCAGCAGTTCGCAAACTACAGGAAACATAAAACCTTTGGCGGAACGCATGCGCCCCAAAAGAATAGAGGATGTAAGAGGTCAGGAGCACCTGCTCGGGAAAGAATGCCTCCTGCCAAAACTGATTCGGGAAAACCGGGTGGGCAACCTCATACTTGCCGGACCACCTGGCACGGGGAAAACCACCTTGGCCACAGTAATTGCCGAGGAAAGCGGATGTAAGTTAATCAAACTAAATGCGGTCACCTCGAATGTGACCGAATTGCGGGAATCCCTCAAACTGGCCAAGTATTATGGAGCCGGCAAGTGCTTCTTATTTGTGGATGAAATCCACCGTTTTAACAAAGCCCAGCAAGACCTGCTTCTACCGGACATCGAAACGGGAGAGGCCCGCTTGATAGGAGCCACCACTCACAACCCGAGGTATTATGTAAATGACCCCCTTTTGAGCAGAAGCCAACTCTTCACCCTCAAACCAATCTCCGTTGACCAGGTAAAGGATGCCCTTCTTGCCTGTATAAAAGATGAAGAGTACGGCCTGGGTAAACGAAAATTAAAAGCCCAAAAGAAAGCCATTCTACAGGTGGCAAAAATCGCAGAAGGAGATTTGCGTAAAGCCTACAATATCCTCGAAACTGTGGCGGAGGGTTTGGCGGATAAAGGAGAGCTTACGGAAGATGAAGTGACTCTTTTTGCCCAGGAGAGAAGTATACGCTATGACCGGGATGAAGACGAGCACTACGACACCGCATCAGCCTTGATAAAAAGCATGCGGGGAAATGACCCTGATGCCGCTCTTTATTGGCTGGCTAAAATGCTGGTGGGTGGAGAAGATCCCCGGTTTATCGCCCGTAGGCTTGTCATTTTCGCATCTGAAGATGTGGGACTGGCGGACTCCAGGGCCTTATTGATAGCCGATGCCACCTTTCGTGCCTGTGAAACTATTGGCATCCCGGAATGCGAACTGACCCTCTCTCATTGTGTTATCTTTCTTGCCACCTGCCCCAAAAGTAACAGTGCCACCCTGGCGCTGGCCGCGGCCAAGCAGGCAATCCAAAGTCACCCCGTTCAATCAATCCCCCCCGCGATCCGGGACCGGCACGGGCGTAATAAAAAATACCAAGACGATCAGGAAGAGGGATACCAATACAGTCATAATTACCCGGATAATATTTCCGGCCAGTCCTACCTGTCTGATGAAATAACTCTCTACACTGCAAAAACCGGAGGAGCTGAAGCGGTAATCGCAGAGAGGCTCAAATATTGGAAAAAAATCCGTGACCAAAAAAGAGCCAGTAACCCAAAAACATAACCCCTTTTTCGATCTTTTTTTGTGTCTCCCCTGAGTGTATGCCTCCCCCTTTAGCTTGTAAGCAGGCTCAAAGAAAGTTAACAGCCTCAACCAAGAGCTGTGCCAGGATCGCCTACAATTATCTTTCAAAGAGTATACTTTAGATCGTAGAATCAGAATATGAACACTTTGCTCTCGCCCACTGACTTAGTTATTTTTTTTGGCTCCCTCATCCTTGTGATGCTTACAGGCCTGTGGGTGGGGCGAAAAGAAAACTCATCGGAAGAGTATTTCCTCGCAGGAAAAGGAACCAGGTGGTGGGGAGTCGCAGGGTCAATCTTTGGCTCCAATGTATCGGCTAACCATATCGTGGGTATGATGGGTGTGGGCTTTGCGGTGGGATTTGCCCAAAGCCACTTCGAGATTACCGCAATTGCTGGTTTGTTAATGCTCTGTTACTTTTTTTTACCCGTGTACAGAAAACTCAATGTCTACACCTTGAGCGATTATTTAAGCCAAAGATATGATGACCGCAGCCGGGTAAGTTATGCTTTGATTATGGTAATCATCATGGTGGTGATTCAAATGGTTCCCGGGTTCTACATTGGATCCAGGTCAATCAATATCCTTCTGCAGGGGGATACCGGAAGGAAAGCCGTGGCCGAAGCCGTGGTCGGAGACAGTGGTGTTTTGAAAGAGTTCGCTATATTACACGGAGGTGAAAGATACGAATGCCCGCCCAGGGTCTTGCTCAACGGCAAAGAGGCTCCCTCTTTTGATGTGAAGATTGAGGAAGGACGGGTCATCTCCATTGCGGCACCTCAGGCACAACAAAAACTTTATGATCCAGACCGACCGCCTCATGTATCATTGATGGGAGGAAGGCTACAGTCCCCTGATTTAGGCCCGGGAGATGTCGACCCCTTCAATTATAAACTCGGGATTATTATCATGGCATTCATTACCGGCACCTATGTAATTCTTGGTGGTCTCAAAGCAGTTATTATCACCGATGTCATTCAGTCCGTGCTGTTACTTTTTGCAGGATTACTGGTGGCATTTATTACTTTCTCCCAGCCGGAAATAAGTGGATGGGCGAACCTCATGTCAAGGGACTTGGGAACCGAGGGCGTGGAGCGGTTTCACCTCTACAATGCCTCCGACCACCCTGACCTTCCCTGGACGGGAGTGCTCTCCGGCTTGATGGTCTTACATTTTTATTATTGGGGAACCAACCAGTTTATTGTCCAACGGGCACTTTCAGCCAAATCCGGCAAAGAGGCGAGGATGGGGATTATCGCCGCAGGGTTCCTGAAGCTACTGATTCCATTTTTCTCGATTGGCACAGGTATTGCCGCTTATTACCTGTTTAAGGACCGAAATATTGAAGTCGCCCAAGACGCCGTTTTTATAAAACTTTTAACCGAACTCATCTCTCCCATTGGCTACGGTTTAGTGGGTCTGATTGCAGCAGGGATGATTGGTGCCATCCTATCGAGTCTTGACTCCATGATGAACTCAGCGGCCACCATTATGACCTTTGATTTGTACCGAAAATACATCAACCGCGATGCCAGTGATCAAAAACTGATCCTGGTTGGGAGGTACTGGATTATTGCATTCATTGTAATCGCCGCCTTCATCACCATTGTGACCATGGACCCCAATTCCAAGGATAGTTTCTTTCTGCATGTGGCAAAGCATCAGGGCAACCTGGTGGCCGGTGTCGTTGTTGCTTTTCTGCTGGGAATGCTCTGGAAAGGTGCCACCGCAACCGGGGGGGTAGCCTGTATTATAGCCGGCGTTCTTTTCAGTTACGGTATTCCTCCTGTGTATATTGAAATAGCCAAGGACAGCCCATGGCTTGTTCAATTATTCGGTTCAAAATTAAACTTTATGCACGGGGCTCTTGTTTCCGCTTTATTAAGCACACTGGTTCACATATTGGTGAGCCACAGGACACAAACTCATTCTCAAAGTGCCAACCTTACCTGGGTGGGGTTGGAAATTTTCACCAAGAAGCAGCTCGTGGGTTTTGGTAAAATCATGCTTCTATCCCTTTCTATTTTTGCAGGGCTCGCTCTCTGTATATACCAAGACAAGCTAACCTCTAATCAGGCAGCATTCATGGGGTCCAGTTGGACTTTTTTCTGTTTCCTGCTTGCCGCAAGGCAAAAGGCAAAGGCCGGGAATGCCCCGATCCTTAAAGAAGACAGGTTGTGGGCTGGCTTACTGGCCGCTTGTGCGGTTTTTATGCTTTTCTCTTTTTATTGAGCGGGGATTTCTTCAGCCAAATCATCCAGCGGGTAAGTCCAGATCTCTGAAAGCGTGGGGTGATACCAATCTGCTTGCAATAATTGATGAACCGTTGCCTTCAGGGAAATGGCAATGGATAAAGCATGGATTAATTCTCCCGCATCTTTCCCCGTGCATTCTGCCCCTAAAATGATACCCGTTGATTTTTCGGCGTGAACCGCCACATATCCCCTCTTGGCCTCCATCAGGATAGACTTACCATGGTCGTCAAAGGGGTAGGAAGCAGACAAAAACTCAATCTTTCTGTTTTTAAGTTCCTCAGTACTTAACCCGACCTGAGCAATCTGCGGATCGGTAAACACAACACTCAACAGGTTATCATAACAAAGAGCAGGCACGGAATACCCCAGGGCATGCAAGGCCGCGGTCTCACCCTGCCTCACGGCAATATGAACAATTTCATGAGGCCCGGCACAGTCACCGGCGGCGTAAATAGTGGAGACACTGGTTTGCTGAAAATGATTGGTGTGAATGTGACCACTCGGCTTCAGCGTAACCCCAAGCTCAGTTAATGAATCTTGATCAACATTGGGTGTTCGACCAAGCCCCAGGAAAAGGAAATGAGTCTTCTTGGAGAAGCTGCGCCCTTCCTGTTCAAAGAAAACCTCCGTTTCCCCCTTTTGCCCATTTTCAAATTTCTGTAGCTTTACGCCTGTTAGAAGTTCGACTCCCTCCTCGGAAAGTTGGGCCTGCAGGGCCAAAGATGCGTCAAGCGGTAACTCTTTTAGAAGTTGGTTACTTCTTTGGAGTATCGTCACCCGGGTGCCGATACGGCTTAAAAACTGGGCAAGTTCACAGGCCACGACCCCTCCGCCTAAAACCACGCACTCTTCAGGAATATAATCGAGGTTCAGCACATCATCACTGGTTTTGTATCTTGCTTCGCGTAATCCGGGAATACCGGGAACACTCACCCTGGAACCCGTGCTTATCAAAATTTTATCAGCTTGGAGGATTTCTCCGTTGGCAAGCATCACCTCATGCTTGCTTTGCAGTTTCCCATGTTCGCGAAATAAAGAAAACCGACCATCCGCTAATTGTTCTTTCCGGTAATCTGCAAATTCCGCGATAACTTTTTTCTTCCTCTCCTGCATCAAAGCCAGGTCTGCCCTGGGGGATGTTGCCTCAAAGCCAAAAATTTCTCCCTGTTGAGCCGCATGGAACATCTCGGCTGAATAAATAAGGGTTTTGGAAGGCATGCAGCCCCGAAGGATGCATAACCCCCCCAGCTCTGAAGCACCGTCAACAACAGCAACCCGAGCCTTTTTTTCGTGAGCAGTGCGGGCAGCAGCGTAGCCAGCACTACCTCCTCCTAATACAAGTAAATCAAATTTTTTTTCAGCATTCATGAGTGGATCTTTTAGATTAACCAAAATTAATACCTTTATAAACGAATTTATTTGATTAAGTCTTCATTTTCGGAATGATTAGTTTCACCCCATCCTATGATCAGACAAGAAAATTATAAAGCGGGCGATGTCGTTTTGCCTAGCGGTGAACTCGGTAAAGGCTTTTGTATTCTGGAAAGCGGCACTCTTGAAGTTATCCGTGAAAATAAAGTTTTAAGTGAGATCGATATTGTCGGCTCAATATTTGGTGAACTCAGTGAAATCCTCGGCATGAAGCGTGACGCCACCATTCAGGCAAAAACTGATGCGACTGTGCGCCATGTGGAGGAAAGTATTTCTGAAATCGTCAGTAAAAACCCTAAAGTTGCCATTAAACTGATTAGAACCCTTGGAAGGCGTCTTTACCGGATGAACCAGATCGCGACCCGGGGTGATAATGAGAACAACATTTTCAAAAAAGCGGACAGCGGAAAGGATAGCGAGGAAACAGATAACCAGGTAAAAATCCTGGTGGTCGACGACAAACCAGCTATTGCTAAACAGCTGGGTGAAATGTTTGCCAAAAGCGAATGGCTTGTCGAATCCGCAACCGACGAAGCATCGGCCCTCAAAGCATGCGAGTACAGTGGGTTTTCCGCGATTCTGATCAGCATGGCCCTTCCCGGTGACACCGCTGTTGATTTGAGGCGTAAGCTGAAAACCAACCACAATGTACTCAACACCCCTGTGATTGGTATGATTGTCATGGGCGATGAACACGCCCAGAAAAAAGCCCTCAATTCCGGCTTTGCCGATTGCATCAGCAAGCCATTTGATCAAAACAAAACGGAGGCTTTGATGTACAAGATGATGAATTTAGATTCATCTGCCAGGTACTTTAAATTTATCGACGACCATCTCTTCTTTAAACTTCCCCCCGAGCTGACTAATTTTGTCATTAATGACATCAAGGAGAACATGGACACCCGCATACGCAATACCATCAATGAGGGAATTCTGAAGCTCATTATTGATGTATCTGAATTGGAGGAAGTGGGCGAAGAAGCCATTGAGGTAGTCGGTGATTTTGCTGAAAAGATTGAAGACATGAAGCTCCCCATGCGCGGAGCGATCGTGGCAACAGGTGATGAAGCTGATATGTGGAATAATTTGGATGGCTGTGAGGACTGGGTAATATGTGAGGACTTTGAGCAGGCTAAAGAATCCTTATCCCGCCCCCCAAGCGAAGACGATGACGAGTAAGTCACTCGCCATCGCATCATAGTATATTCCCCGCACTTCTTCTCTTATGGATGAGGCCACAAGAGCTCGTGAAAGCTTTCTAGCCCTTCACGAACGACTTATCTCCACCTTATTACGGGAAGATCAAGATCTCGTGATCAAAGAAGATCAGTGGAAAAGAGAGGAAGGGGGAGGTGGAAAAACTTGGGCGGTTACCGGAGGGAACCTCATCGAAAAAGGGGGCATTAATTTCTCGGATGTCCGGGGAGACAAATTGCCCCAGAGTGCAACCCAAAATCGTCCGGAGCTCGCCGGCTCCACATTCCGGGCCATGGGTGTGTCCATTGTCTTTCACCCGGATAACCCGCATGTACCCACGGCCCACGCCAATGTCAGGTATTTTGAAGCGGTAACCCCTGACAAGCAAAAGGTTTGGTGGTTTGGTGGAGGCTTTGATATGACTCCCTACTACCCTCGCCTTGAAGATGCAGTTTACTGGCATAAAGCGGCACGGGGTGCCTGTGCTCCGTATGGGGAAGACCTATACCCAAAGTTCAAAGATTGGTGCGATCAATATTTCTACCTCCCCCACCGCGAGGAAACCCGCGGCATAGGTGGTATCTTTTTCGATGATTACAATGAGGGAGGCTTTGATCAATCATTGGAATTTATTAATTCTGTGGGAAACACTTTCAATGAAGCATATTTTGAAATCGCGAACAAAAGAAGGAATACAGAATTTGATCAAAAACAAAAAGCTTTCCAGCAATATCGTCGTGGCAGGTATGTGGAATTCAACCTCGTTTATGACCGGGGCACTCATTTTGGACTTCAATCAAACGGTAGAACCGAATCAATTTTAATGTCCATGCCTCCAACTGCGCAATGGGCTTATGACTGGTCCCCAGAAGAAGGCTCCGAAGAACAAAACCTTTATTTACATTTCTTAAAACCAAGAGACTGGCTCAATGAATAAACCATCTTCATATCAAGGCAGGGAAAGGTTCAAACTTGCATTGGCTGGTAAAAATATGGGCCGCCCCCCTCTTTGGGTGATGAGACAAGCCGGTCGATACCTTCCCGAATATCGTGCCTTAAAGCAAAAGTATGATTTCCTCACCATGGTCAAAACCCCGGAGTTAGCTGTCGAAGTCACCCTGCAACCCTTGGCACGCTTTGACCTCGATGCCGCCATCCTTTTCAGTGATATTCTTGTCATCCCCGAAGCCATGGGCCAGGGCTACCATTTTAGGGAACAGGGAGGGATCGAGATGGAATTCCCCCTGGCAACTGCTACGGATATTAAAAGATTAAAGCCTGTGGATGTCCGACACTCCCTCTCTTATGTGGAAGACGCCCTTAAAATTCTTCGAACTCAGCTTGGCACGGACAAGGCACTTTTGGGCTTTTGCGGGTCTCCCTGGACATTGGCCTGCTACATGATTGATGGTGGATCCTCCGATGGGTTCCCTCAAACCGTAAAGATGGCCAACGAAGAGCCTGTGCTTTTTGGCCGATTATTGGAGAAAATCACAGAGGTCCTGATAGACTATATCACCATGCAATTCAATGCGGGTGTGGATGCCTTACAGATATTTGACAGTTGGCACGCCTTGTGCCCCACGGAAAAAGCATGGGAATGGTCTTTGTCATGGATTCATGCAATCGTTCAAGCCGTGCCCGCGGAGCTTGCCCTTATTCTCTATGCGAAATCTCCTTCTGATCGGCTCAAATTGCTAGCAAGCACAGGGGTCGACGGAATCAGCATAGATCAGGGACATGATTTAGCTGCTGCCAGGAAAACCCTTCCCCTTCCGCTTGCATTACAGGGAAACTTAGCCCCTGAACTCATGGAAACGGATGCCAAGGAAGTGCAGAAAGAAACTCACAAATTGCTTTCAAAAATGAATGGAGATCCTGGTCATATCCTTAATCTCGGCCACGGTATCCGACCCACAGCTAAGATTGAGTGCATGGAGGCTTTAGTTCAGGCAACCCAAAGTTACCAAGCAGCTTAGGCAGCTACATTGCGGAGGTAATAGACTTTTTCAGTTTATTTTTTGCAGGAAAACAAATACCCGCAACAGCTTCCTCAAAATCCTCAAAGCCCTCAATAATCTCAATTTCCATCCGTACATAGTAAAGAGGAATGACTGGTTTGTATATCGAAGGGATACGCACCGCATCTTTTTCAGTGGTCACCATAACATCAGCCCCGCTGTTTTTGGCTTGCTGAAACATACGGTCCAATTCTGAAGGCTCATATCGATGGTGATCTAAAAATCTCTTTCGGTAACGAAGTTCGCCCGACATTTGTTTAATTATATTTTCAAAGCCACGCGGGGAAGCAATCCCACAAAAGACCCCGATAAAAGATTCATAAAGAAAATTTAAACCTTTTTGCTCGGTTCCATTCACTTCCTGAAAGTATTTGGGCCTATGAACACATCGAATAATATCCGCATTCTTGTTGTATTCACGGATTGTTTCCAAAAGTTTAAGGTCAGGCTCATTTTCAGATTTTGTCAGAAATACATAGGAAGCCCGTTTGAGGTGACTGACAGGTTCCCGCAATATCCCGCGCGGAAGAAGGCAACGATTACCAAAAGGATTAGTCTGATCCACAAGTAACAGGTTCATTCTTCCCTTTACCGGAAGGTACTGGAAACCATCATCCAGTATCAAGGCATCGGCTTTAAATTTTTGGATTGCCAGTTCACCTGACTTCACCCGATTCCTTCCGGTAATCACCACCACCTCCGGGAGGTTTTTCGCGAGCATAAAGGGCTCATCTCCCGCCTCTTCAGAATCCATTAAAAGACGAGTACCATCGCTAACCACTTTAGGCGGGCTTTCCTTTCTCTTTCGAAAAATATTACCCAAAGAACTATCCTCTAAATCCTGTTTGCTCTTGTATCCACGGCTTAAGATTGCAACCTTGAGTCCGCGGGATACCAGTTCCTTGGCAAACCTCTCCACCACGGGAGTTTTCCCTGTCCCCCCTACAGTTAAATTTCCAACAACGAGTACAAAGCAATCCAGAACAGCATCCTTAAGAAACCAATTCCTAGCGTACAGAAAAACTCGGGTTCGGACAATGACCGAAAAAAGATAAGAAAAAGGATGAAGAAATAAACCAAACAAGCGGGCAGACACCGATAAATCACGATCATAGATAACCCCTTCCACAAATCCTTCAAAATCATGAAATCGTTTTTGTAGCCAAGTTTGCTTGTCGGTAGACATAAACGAATATTTGTTACCCAATTTATCATTTCTTTCAATCCGAATTAATCCTTTCACTCTTTGATCGATTGACTTTGGCTACAAGAAAGCTTTGATGTTTATTTCCTCGTAAATCACTGATGCAAGTTACCTTATTAAAATCTAAACTTCACCGTGCTTCGGTTACCTCCGTTGCCCCTGATTATTCAGGCAGTTTATCCATTGACCGGGATCTTCTGGATGCTGCGGGCTTTCTCCATCACGAAAAAATCCTTGTTGGGAATATAACC
Source organism: Opitutales bacterium (assembly GCA_965661905.1). GTDB lineage: Bacteria > Verrucomicrobiota > Verrucomicrobiia > Opitutales > Seribacteraceae > Seribacter. Next base: position 29,238 of record CBFIFQ010000004.1, on the reverse strand, counting down.
AACGGGGAAAGGTTTGAAACTTATTGCATACCAGCCCCCTCTGGTTCCGGCGAAATTGCCCTAAACGGAGCGGCGGCCCACAAAGGCAAACCAGGCGACCTTTTAGTCATTTTATCTTTTGTTTCTCTTGACCCAGAAGAAGCAGCGGTTTGGGAACCGCGCCTCATCCTGGTAGGTAAGGATAATTTGTCGCACGAAATCATTCCCCTGCCTTCTTCCAATTAAAATGATCGATTATAAATTACACATCCCTGGTCCAGTTCATGTATCTGAAGGTGCATACCAAGCACTCAGCACTCCTGTTATGGGGCACAGAAGCTCAGACTTTGTCGACCTTTACAATCAGTGCCAACCTCTGCTTCAAACTCTTTTCCAGACGCAGGACCCCGTTTTTCTCTCCACTTCAAGCGCCTGGGGTGTGATGGAAGGGGCGGTTCGTAATTTGACCCGCAAAAAGACTCTTTGCTGCACATGCGGTGCGTTCTCTGACAAATGGGTGGATGTCGTAAAAAGATGTGGAAAAGAAGGGGATGCCCTGAGTGTGGAATGGGGCCAGCACATCGATCCAGTGGAGCTGGATAACCGTTTATCCACTGGGGAGTATGACCTTGTGACCTTAGTCCATAACGAGACATCCTGTGGCATGATGAATCCTCTCCGCGAGATCATGGAGGTACTGGCCAAGTATCCGGATGTTTTATCTGTTGTCGATACTGTGAGCTCGTTTTCAGTCGTCCCCATACCCAAAGACGAACTTGGTATCGATGTCTTATTAACCGGCTCCCAAAAAGCTTTAGCCCTTCCTCCGGGACTGGCCCTCTTTTCTGTATCCGCCCGGGCTTTTGAGAGAGCAAAGCAGGTGGAGGGACGCGGATACTATTTTGATTTTATTGAATTCCTTAAGAATCATGAAAAAGGAATGACCCCGAGTACTCCGGTTATTCCTCTCATTCATGGTCTTTTATACACCTTGGAACATATTATGGAGGAAGGTGTGGATAACCGCTTCCAAAGGCATGACTCACTGAATAGGCAAGTCCATCAATGGGTGGAAACCAAAGGCTTTGAACTTCTACCCCAAAAGCAATATGCCTCTAAATCTCTAAGCTGTGTAAAAAATAACCTTAACATGGATGTGGCTGGCTTTGTAAAAACTCTTCGGGAGGAAAAGAAGCTCTCGATCGATGGTGGTTACGGTAAAATCAAAGGTAAAACCTTCAGGATTTCCAACATGGGTAATGAAAATGTGGATACGATTGACTTCCTGCTATCCGAGATGGATGCAATCATTGATCGTTTCCTCCCGGCTTAATATCTCGTTACTGTAACCACTTCTGATGAAAAAACTCGTAATCGCTGAGAAACCTAGCGTAGCCCGTGACCTGGCTCGTGTGTTGGGCAAAGTTCCCAAAAAAGATGACCATTACGAGAATGATGAATGGGTGATTGATTGTGCCGTGGGTCACCTGGTTGAATTGTTTATGCCGGATGATTTTGATAAAAAATTGAAGGCTTGGAAATTGGCAAATCTCCCGATCATCCCCCCTGAATTTAAGCTCAAACCAATTGCGGCTAACAAAAAGAAATTTCAACAGCTTAAAAAACAGCTCAAACGAAAGGACATAGAATTTGTGGTCAACGCCTGTGACGCAGGTCGGGAAGGTGAATTAATTTTCACCTATGTCTATGAATTAGCAGGCTGCAAGCATCCTGCTAAAAGGCTCTGGATGCTATCGATGACTGATACATCCATCAAAGAGGCCTTTGCTAATCTTCGGGATGGCGAGCAACTCAAACCCCTTCAGGACGCTGCCAGATGTCGATCTGAATCTGACTGGCTCATCGGTATCAATGGAACCAGGGCAGTCACTATTAAGAGAAGTCGCGGTCGCTCCCGACAGGTTTCAACGGTGGGCAGGGTACAAACCCCCACCCTTTCTCTCGTGATTTCCCGGGAACATGAAATCCAATCATTTGTCCCCAAGACCTTTTACAAAATATCTGCTGATTTCAAAGTGAAGGAGGGAACTTATACAGGTATCTACCAAAAGCCTGATTTCAAAAAAGATCCCAACGACAAACACCAGAAAATAGACCGCCTTTGGGATGAGGCTGAAGCAAAAGCCATTCTCGAAAGCCTTAACCAGGCAAGCACTGCCCAAGTTTCTGAAGTTAAAAGACGTTCTCCTCAGGCGGCCAACAAATTGTATGATCTTACTTCATTGCAAAGAGAAGCCAACCGCCTTCACCATTTCCCTGCAAGCCGTACACTTCAACTGGCCCAATCCCTGTATGAAAGGCACAAGGCCATCACTTACCCCCGTACCGACTCCAAAGCCCTGCCCGAGGATTACGGACCCAATTGTACAGAAGTGTTAAATAACCTAGTCGGCCCTCTTTCCACTCACGCCCGCAAAGCCTTGGATAATAATTGGGTCGACCCCAACAATAAGAAAATTTTTAACAACAAGCAAATCAGCGACCACTTTGCGATTATCCCGACCAATACACCGCCTTCCAATTTGGATGCCAATGAGTCGAAGATTTACAACCTCATCGCCAAGCGTTTTATCGCGGCCTTTTATCCACCCGCCCAATGGGATGTGACAACACGTACCAGCCTCATTGGTGACCACGCTTTTAAAACCGAAGGTCGCGTCCTGGTTGAGCCTTCCTGGTTAGCCATTTACGGTAAAGATAACCAACCCAGTGATTCTCTTGTCGCCCTTTTGCCAGAAGACAATGAATCAGCCACTTGCTCGAACCCCACAATGGAAACTGAGCAAACCAAGCCCCCGCCCCGGTATTCCGAGGCAACCTTGCTCTCCGCCATGGAAAGTGCGGGCAAGTTAATCGATGATGAGGAACTTGCCGAGGCAATGAAAGAAAAAGGGTTGGGAACACCGGCCACCCGAGCCGCAACCATTGATCATTTAATCAAAGAAAAATATGTCCGCAGGGAAGGCACTCAACTGCATCCGTCTCTCAAAGCGGAAGACCTTTTTCAATTCCTTCACGCTGCTGATGTTAATGTGCTGACAAGCCCTACCATGACGGGTGAGTGGGAGCATAAACTACGGAAAATTGAAGAGGGAGAAATGTCCCGCGATGAATTCATGCAGGAAATTAGTTCCCTCACCCAGGATTTTGTCTCCAAAACTACTGGTTTCACCGAAACTCCGGATAGTTTTAAGGAAACAATTTTAAAATCACCGGTCGATGGAAAACCCCTTTTTGAGGCTCTGAGTTTTTACCAAGACCTGGAAGGTGATTTTAAAATTTCCAAAAGTATTGCCGGTCGGAGGCTTGAAACGGAAGAAGTTGAAATCCTACTAAGAGATAAAAGAATTGGCCCTCTCGACGATTTTATATCCAAGGCCGGCAAAAGATTTTCGGCGATGCTCAAACTGGAGGACGACTTCAAAGTCAGTTTTATTTTTGATAACAACTCGGATGATCAGGAATCTGAGGAAGTTGAATTACTCAAGGATGCACCTGTGGTGGCCAAATGCCCGGTTTGTCAAAATGATGTGAAACAAACCGGACTATCTTATGTTTGTGTGCAAAATAAGAAAATATCCGAGGGTGAATGCAGTTTTCGTATCACCCGCAAGTTGTTGGACAAAGAAATTCCTTTGGATGAGTTCCAAAAATTGGTCAACGAAAAGAAAACAGGGTTAATTAAAGGCTTTGTCTCACGTAGAACCAAGCGACCTTTTGATGCCAACCTCATCCTCAAAGACAATGGTGGCATTGGGTTTGAATTTCCACCGCGAAAAAAGAAAACTGCGTAATTCAACCATGCCAATGTTCATGTATGAAGTTCTTAGGGGTACTGAGCCATATGAACGCTTTGAGGTTGAACAAGCCCATGATGCCCCACCTCTGACCAAGCACCCCATCACTCAGGATCCTGTTCGTAAAATTATTTCAGCCGCTACAATCTCATTGAACCACTCCGATCAAAAAGAAAAATCTGTTCTCTCAGACCAAAATCTTTCCCGGCATGGGTTTTCTAAATATGAAAGAGCAACCTCGGATGGCACCTATCATAGAACGGTTGGTAAAGACGGTCCTCCTGTTGTAGAATCTTAACATCATGAGTTCCTCCGTTTCAAAAGTTAGAAAACCCAAGTGGTTGCGGGCCAAATTACCCTCCGGTCCTGCTTACGGAGAGGTTCGGGACATCGTTGATAAAAACCAACTCCATACCGTTTGCCAAAGTGCCCAGTGTCCAAACATGGGAGAGTGCTGGTCCAGAGGTACAGCCACCTTGATGATTTTAGGGAATGTTTGCACCCGTGCCTGTACCTTCTGTGCGGTACAAACAGGAAAGCCCACCGAGCTTGATTTGGCTGAACCACCCCGAGTTGCAGATGCGGTAGCCAAGATGAACCTAAAACATTGCGTACTTACCTCGGTTGCCCGCGATGATCTACCTGATGGGGGGGCCAAAGTATGGGCTGCCACCATTCGTGCGGTTCGCCATCGCAACCCCGATACTGCGATCGAGGTGCTTGTTCCTGATTTTCAGGGTGACTTTAAAAACCTAGATTTGGTTTTGGATGCTTCCCCCAATATCTTCAACCACAACCTGGAGACAGTGGAACGGTTACAACGTCCCATTCGTCGCACCGCAAGTTACCAGAGAAGCCTGGATGTGTTATCCCATGCTAAAAAGCGTGGCTTCCGTATAAAGTCAGGTATTATGCTTGGGCTTGGTGAGAAAGAAGATGAAATTTTAGTAGCCATTCAGGATCTTGCTTCGATCGGTTTGGACATTTTAACACTTGGTCAGTATTTACAACCAAGCGCTGATTATGCTCCCATAGACAGGTGGGCAACACCAGAGGAATTTGCCCAGTGGAAAGAAGAATCTCACAAACTGGGTATTAAAATTGTGGAATCTGGCCCCCTCGTGCGCTCATCCTATCATGCAGAGGAACAGTCGGCACAATTCGCAGCCGACAAAAAGGTACCAACTTACTAGCTAAAAACTTTGGTAGGACCGCCTATTTAAAGGCACAACCAAGCTTAAATAACTCAATGCGGGATAGCTATTCAGGCTCATAAAGCATGAAGGGCGTTCACTTCGGTGAACGCCCTCCAAAATTAAAGTAAGAATTAAAAGATCTTACATCATGCCGTGATCATGATCATGACCGCCTGGAGCAGCTTTTTCTTCTTCAGGTATATCAGTAATCATGCAGTCGGTTGTTAACAACAGACCAGCAACAGAACCTGCGTTTTGCAACGCGGTACGGGTTACTTTGGTCGGGTCAACAACACCAGCTTTTATCAAGTCTTCATGCGTGTCTGTAGCCACATTGTAGCCCATGGTGCTTTTGGATTTAAGAACTTGTTGTACAACAAGTGATCCTTCAACACCAGCATTGTCGCAAAGCTTGCGCAGAGGTGCTTCAATTGCACGGCGCACAATGGTTGCTCCAATTGCTTCGTCACCTTCCAGGTTGGAAGCAGACTTCTCAATTGCATTAGCAGCACGAAGCAAAGCAACACCACCACCAGGAAGAATTCCTTCTTCAACCGCAGCACGGGTCGCATGCAAAGCATCTTCAACACGAGCTTTCTTTTCTTTCATTTCTGGCTCGGTGGCGGCACCAACATTAATAACTGCAACCCCACCTGCCAACTTGGCAAGGCGTTCTTGAAGTTTTTCACGGTCATAGTCAGAAGTAGTTTCCTGAATTTGACGACGAATTTGTTTCACGCGGCCTTGAATTTCGGTAGCTTTTCCGGATCCTTCAACGATGACGGTGTTTTCTTTGTCTACAGAGATACGCTTGGCTTGACCCAAATCTGCAAGCTGAATGTTTTCAAGCTTGATGCCAAGGTCCTCGGTGATGCAACGGGCACCTGTTAAGATTGCGATATCACGAAGCATTTCCTTACGACGGTCACCAAAGCCAGGAGCTTTCACTGCACAGGCATTTAATGTACCACGCAGTTTATTAACAACCAAGGCTGCAAGAGCTTCACCTTCAACATCTTCAGCGATGATAAGTAGTGGCTTGCCTTGCTTGGAAACTAACTGGAGAACAGGAAGCAGGTCATTCAATGCAGTGATCTTCTTCTCATAAATAAGGATGAAGCAGTCATCAAGAATGGACTCCATGGTGTCATTGTTGGTGCAGAAGTAAGGGCTTAAGTATCCCTTGTCAAACTGCATACCTTCAACGACATCAAGGGTGGTTTCGATGCTTTTTGCTTCTTCCACTGTAATGGTACCATCTTTACCAACTTTATCCATTGCGTCGGCGATAATTTCACCGATCTCAGCGTCCCAATTAGCGGAAACGGTCGCAACCTGGCGTACTTCTTCGCGGTCGGATACTTTCTTGCTGTCACGGAGGAGTTTGGCAACCCCAGCTTCCACAGCTTTGTCGATCCCGCGCTTTAAGTATACTGGATTCGCCCCAGCTGCTACATTTTTAAGACCTTCACGGTATACACTTGCAGCCAATACGGTTGCAGTGGTTGTACCATCACCAGCCAAGTCAGATGTCTTGGATGCGACTTCACGAACCATTTGTGCTCCCATGTTTTCATAGGGATCTGGTAAATCTATTTCCTTGGCAACGGTAACACCATCTTTGGTTACAGTTGGGGAACCGAATTTCTTGTCGATTAAAACATTTCTGCCCTTCGGTCCCAAGGTCACGCTAACTGCGTCAGCCAATGTGGTTACGCCTTTGAGGACTTTCTTGCGTGCTGCTTCGTCGAATAATATTTGCTTAGCCATTTTAGTATTTTCTTTTTGGTTTATTTGTTAAAAGCAAAAGTGCCTTATCCAATGACTCCGAGAATATCATCTTCACGAACGAGTTGATATTCAACATCGTCAAGCTTGACCTCGGTTCCACCGTATTTACTGATGAGTACTTTATCTCCCTTTTTAACTTGGAAAGGAGTGACATTACCGTCCTCGTCTTTCTTTCCGGTTCCAAGGGCTACTACTTCAGCTTCTTGTGGCTTTTCCTTTGCGGAGTCGGGAATAATAATCCCGCCTTTGACTTGCTCGTCTTCATCGACTTGCTTGACCAAGACGCGATCTCCCAACGGAGTGATTTTTGGTTTGCTCATATTCTATTGTTTTGGGTTTGTTTGATTAATAATCTGTTAGAGTGAAATTCAAAAAGAAGTCGGGTTATTTTTTTTCAGCTTTTTCTTCTTTATCATTTTCGTCATCGACGACTTCAAAGTCGGCATCAACAATGTCCTCATCTTTATTTTTCGATTTCTTGTCATCCGCTGAAGAGGAGTCTTCGGAGCTGGCAGTGGTATCACCACCAGCAGGGCTTGCATATTTCATTGCTTCCTTGCCAAGCTCTTCAAAATTTTTCTGCATTTTTTCCTTCGCTTCCGTTAGTTCGGAAATTGTACTTTCGTTGTTATCAAGCACTTTTTTCACATCCTTGAGAAGGTCATTGATCTTGTCTTTAAGCTCATCCGGTGCCTGATCGTTTAACTCAGCGAGTTGCTTTTCACTTTGGTACACCATGGAGTCGAGTTCATTGCGGACTTGAATTGATTCTTTCTTTTCCTTGTCCTGCTCTGCAAATTTTTCTGCTTCTTGCTTGAGGCGTTCAACTTCAGCTTCGTCCATGCTTGAAGAACCAGATATGGTAATTTTCTGATCCTTACCAGTGCCTTGGTCTTTGGCAGAAACATTCAAAATACCATTGGCGTCGATATCAAATGTGACATCAATCTGGGGAGTACCTCTAGGTGCTGGGGCGATCCCATCCAGTTTGAAGGTTCCCAATGTTTTGTTGTCCTGCGACATCGCACGCTCACCCTGCAAAACCACAATATCTACCGCAGGTTGATTGTCAGCTGCTGTAGAAAACACTTGGGATTTCTTTGTGGGGATGGTGGTGTTTCTTTCAATCATCGGTGTGGAAACGCCACCGGCTGTCTCAATCCCGAGAGTCAATGGGGTAACATCCAATAAAAGAACATCATTCACATCACCTTGTAAAACAGCCCCCTGTACAGCTGCACCAATGGCAACTACTTCATCTGGGTTTACCCCCTGATTGGGATCTTTCCCCCCAAGCTCTTTAGCAAGCTCTACAATTTTGGGGCTTCGGGTCATACCACCCACAAGTACAAGGTTACCGACACTACCTAAGTCAACACCCGCATCCTTGAGACAGGCCTCAAAGGGTGCCTTGGTACGAGCATATAAGTCATCGCATACCTGCTCAAGTTTAGATCGGGAAAGAGTAATGTTTAGGTGCTTTGGCCCGGTTGCATCAGCGGTTATGAAAGGAAGGTTGATGTCAGTAGACTGGGAGGATGAAAGAGCCATTTTTGCTTTTTCAGCTTCTTCCTTGAGTCTCTGCATAGCCATGGGGTCACCGGTAAGATCAATACCTTGGTCGTTTTTAAATTCATCAATTAGCCAATGAATAATTTTTTCATCCCAATTATCGCCGCCCAACTGAGTATCTCCATTGGTGGCTTTGACCTCAAATACTCCTTCGGCAATCTCTAAAACACTGATATCAAAAGTACCACCACCGAGGTCATAGACAGCAATCGTTTCTTCCCCTTTCTTATCCAGGCCATAGGCCAGAGATGCAGCGGTGGGTTCATTGATGATACGTTCAACTTCAAGGCCCGCAATTAGTCCGGCATCTTTCGTTGCTTTCCGTTGATCATCATTAAAGTAGGCGGGAACAGTGATGACCGCTTTGGTTACGGGTTCGCCCAAATAAGCTTCTGCATCAGCCTTCAGCTTGGCTAAAACCATGGAAGAGATCTGCTCAGGCATGAAAGTTTCAGTCTTGCCATCAATTTCACATTCAATGACCGCGGCACCATTCTTTCCTTCAGTAACCTTAAAAGGAACTGTGGACACTTCGTCCTTAATCTCAGAATACTTACGGCCGATTAATCTTTTAGCCGAAAAAATTGTATTTTGAGGATTGGTTACCGCTTGTCGCTTAGCTGCTTGCCCAACAAGCCTTTCGCCATTGTTACTAAAGGCAACAATAGATGGGGTGGTGCGGTTCCCTTCAGAATTGGGAATCACTTTAGGCTCGCCTGCCTCCATTACTGCCATGCACGAATTACTCGTTCCGAGATCTATACCTATTATTTTGCTCACGCGATACCTTATGCAACAATTATGCCTTAAATTTTATTTTTTATAAAAAACTGACTACCAATGCATTATAAAATATAAGGTGAGATAAATAAGGGCTGCTTTCCCCAAAAATGAGACACAAGCAAGACAAACTGTCACAGTCGAATTCGATTACGTCTCATTGGGCGTGTCACCCATCGAATCATTCTCCTGGAGTTCGTCTAATATCTCCATCACCCGATTACCTCGTTCAATCCCGAAATCCCGTACAAATTGTAGACGGGGAGAATATTTTAGAATAACAAAGCGGCTTACTTCCTTGCGAATTTCGCCAGCGTGTTTACGAAAAAAAAGTTGTGCTTCCCTGGCATGCTTATCGTCTCCAATTACAGAATAAGCAACCGTTGCATTTCTTAAATCTGGAGAAGTCTCAACCGAAGTTATGGTCCAACGAACCGCTTCAGATCGGTATTTTTGACTAAGATAGTTTGCGATCTCTCTTTTGATTAACTCGTTGACCCGAGTAAGCCTCAAGCTCATTAAAAATCAAAGGCTTGGGGTAATTTTATCGACTTCAAAAGTCTCAATAAAATCACCTTCTTCGTACTTATCAAAAGCATCAAGCCTGATACCGCACTCAAAACCTGCTTTGACTTCATTAACATCATCCTTGAACCTCTTGAGAGTTTCAACTTTACCTTCGGCAATCATTTCTCCGCCTCGCATCAAGCGTGCAATCTTGTTTCGCCCGATGGACCCTTCCATAACCATGGAACCAGCAACCACACGACCTTTGCTGACTCGAAAAATTTGACGAATTTCAGCACGACCGGTCTTTTTCTCAACCAATTCAGGTTCCAGAAGATTAGCCATATTCTCTTTTACGAGATCAATAATTTCATAAATAATATTATTCTGAAAAACTTGAATACCTAAATGTTTTGCTTCCCCCATAACTCCATTTTCAAGTTTAACATTAAAGCCCAGAATATCAGCACCTGATGTGCTCGCCATCTTGACATCATTCTTTGTCACTTGCCCCACTTCAGATTGCAAGACTTCCAATAAAACTTTGTCACTTTGGATAAGCTCCAACGATCCTTTTAAGGCTTCCAAAGAACCTCTTACATCAGCCTTAAGAATCACCTTGTAAGTGGTGGCTTTACTTTTAGAAATAGCAGCAAAAAGAGCATCCACTCCAGAACTGTCATCTGAATCCGCCGCGGTTTCCTCAGCAGGAGCAGGTGTAAATTTGTTCAGGTTCTCAAACTCTTCTGCCTCCCGGCGGGCTTCTCTTTCGTTCTTAAATTTTTTGTAAGTCGCACCCGCTTCCGGCACCCCGGACCAACCCAATATGTTGACTGGGGTGGAGGGTGGTGCTGATTTCAAGTTATTGCCTTGATCGTCGATCATCGCTTTCACTTTGCAATGGACCGCACCAGATTGTATCGCGTCACCAACTTTCAAGGTTCCCTTTTGCACAATAATCGTTGCTGTGGGACCGCGTCCCACCTCCTGCCTGGCTTCCACTATGACTCCTTCTGCATTGGCATCAGGGTTAGCTTTTAGTTCCATCAATTCGGACTGTAGCAAAATCATTTCGAGGAGATCCTCAATATTATCACCCTTTAAAGCTGATATAGGGACTGTAACCACATCCCCTCCCCAATCTTCTGGAGGAATGGAACGTTCCTGCATTTGAGTTTTTACTTTATCGGCATCGGCTCCCTTGGAATCCATCTTGTTAATGGCAACAACCAAAGTGCCCTGTGCACGCTGAGCAAATTTAAGCGCCTCATCAGTTTGCGGCATAAAACCATCATCTGCCGCTACAACTAACACAGCCACATCCGTAAGGTTCGCCCCTCTCTCACGGATTTTGGAAAAGGCCGCGTGACCGGGAGTGTCTAGAAAAGTAATCTTCTGGTTATTGTGAGTAATCTGGTAAGCACCCACATGTTGGGTGATACCACCAGCCTCGCCAGAAACAACATTTGCTTTCCTGATGGTGTCAAGTAGGGTTGTTTTGCCATGGTCAACATGACCTAGAATACACACCACAGGTGGGCGAGGTTTTAAAAATTTTTCGTCATTTTCATCAACAACGACTTTCTTTTTGGAAACAGGTTCGGCTTTTTCACCACGGTGCTTGATTTCAAGTTCAAAACCTTTGGACTTGGCAACACGACGGGCAACATCTTCCTCAATCGATTGGTTCATCGAGGCAAAGATTCCCATTTCCATAAGTTCGGAAATCAACTGAAAAGGCTTTAGGCCAATAAAACCGGCAAAGTCACGAACCACAATTGGTGGCTTTACCATAATTAGGTTGCCTTCCACTACACCTACTCCGTCATCATCAGCTTTGGTCTGCACTGGGGATGGTGAAGCAGCAGGAGGAGATGGAATAACCGACTTACCCGCTCCCGGGGGAGGTGGTGGTGCTGAAGCCCGTCTGGAGGGCGGAGGAGGTGCCATACTGGGAGATTTTTTCTCTGGGAGATTTTTTGCCCCATCAACAACTTCGGGAACTTCCGATGCTTCAGCCTTAAGATCCTTTTGTTTTTTGGCATTCTCAGCCTCTTCTTTTTCAAGTTTTTCCCGATCTAAATCAGCTTTAGTCCGAACGATCGGTGCTTTTTTGCTCGTGGCACCACTGGGTGTTTCTTTGTCAGAGGCAGAAGTTTGTTCAGGGGCACTGGCTGCTGAATTTTCATCGCCGGATGAGGATGAAAACTCCTCGATGAGTGATTGAGCAGTGATATTGTCAATCGTTGAAGATGCACTTTTCAAATCGTATCCCCTTTTCGAAAGGATTTCCAAGACCTCTTTGCTGGTTTTGTTAATTTCCTTTGCAATTGCGTGAATACGAACACTCATAAGCTGTTGATAGTAATTAGGATTCCGATGTTTCTTGAGCGGGTTGTGCTTGCCCCTCTGAAACCTTTGATAAAATGCTGTCAGCCACATCAGACTCAAAACCTAGGCCAACCAAGTCCTCTGAGGTCACACCTTCAAAGGCATCGGGACTGACCAGACCAAATGCAACGAGGCGGTCTGCTACTTCAAATTCAATACCCACAGAAGTGAGGGCTTCGGCTGCCTTGAGTTTTCTTTCGTCAAAGCCAACTTGCTTGACCACGACTTTACCAATATCCAGTTTCCAGCCTAGTAATCGGGAGGTTAATCTTGCATTTATACCTTTTCTTCCAATGGCAACAGAAAGATCATCCTCCACAACTTCAAAATACATCCTACGTTTGTCCCTATCCAAGTTGACATTTTGAGGGACTGCGGGCTTCAGAGCCTCCGCCAGTTGCTCAATCGGGTCTTCAAACCAACGGACAATGTCAACTTTTTCTCCGTTCATCTCCCTGACAATGCTTTTGACTCGAGAACCACGGGCTCCCACACAGGCACCCACAGGATCCACTTTTGGGTCAGTGCTCTTGACGCAAACTTTTGTACGGTAACCAGGTTCCCGGGCCATGGCAGCAAGAGAGACGGTGCCATCTGCAATTTCCGCGACTTCCATTTCGAACAGCTTGCGAACAAAATTTAAACTGGAGCGACTTAAGATAAGTTCAGGACCACGACCATGCTGTTCAAGTTTATTGAGCAAGCATCGGATACGCTCTCCTGGAACCCAGTCTTCACCGGGTACTCTTTCTCTCCAGGGCAATAAGGCTTCTGCTTTTCCGACTTCAACGACTAAATCTCCCCGCTCTTTGCGACGGACAATCCCGGTAACCAAGTTACCTACCTGATCCCGGAATTCGTCATAAATATGTTCCTTTTCAAATTGGCGAAGTCTTTGCTTGATCGCCTGCTCAGCGGTCTTCGCTGCAATCCGACCCAGGTAAGATGGATCCATTTCACGTTCCACCATATCACCAACCTGGGGATTTTCAGCGTAAAGCCTCGCCTTATCCACATGAATTTCACGGGCGGTATCGGAAACTGACTCCACCACTTCAAGTTGAGTCCATGCTTGCATCGCTCCATTCTTGGGATTGATTTCCACCCGAACATCACTGGAAGAATTAACTCCCCTTTCGGCTGCGGCCTTCACGGCACCTTCAATCGTGGCAATCATGTCCTCACGGCTGATACCTTTCTCTTTCTCCATGTATTCGAGAACTGCGAGAATTTCGCTACTCATAGTGATTGATAGTTATTGGGTTTTGCAAATAGGAATAAAAAAGGCGAGCATGGCCCGCCTTATCGGTTAGATTAGACTGTAAAAAACATTTTATAAGGTTGACTGTCTAAAATGTCAATTCCTACCTATGGCTGTTGATAATTTATCTTTTCAGCGTTGCAGAGGTGACCCAAAAGCTTATGGATTCTTTTCCTTCATGAATAATTTACGCTTCACTACCCTTCCTGGGGATGGCATTGGCCCTGAGGTCATGGATATCGCCCTTGATGTACTCAAAGCCCTTGGGGAAAAAAAGAATTTCACGATCGATTCCACTTCTCATGATGTCGGTGGCATTGGCATTGATAATCATGGGGATGCCCTACCCGACTCAACCCTCTCAGCCTGTAAGCAAGCGGATGCCATCCTCTTCGGGTCGGTAGGTGGTCCTAAATGGGAAAACCTGCCCCCCAAAGAGCAACCTGAACGGGCAGCCCTGCTCCCCATTCGTAAGGCATTTCAGCTCTTCGCCAACCTTCGTCCGGGAAACCTTTACCCGGAATTAGCAGATTTATCCCCCTTGCGTGCAGATACCGTTGCCAATGGTATCGATGTTCTTTGCGTAAGGGAGTTAACCGGCGGTATTTATTTTGGGCAGCCTAAAAGTACAAAATCCCTGGATAATGGAGAAGAGGAGGCGATTGATACCATGATTTACAAAACCAGTGAGATTGAACGAATTATTGAGGTTGCCGTAAAAGCTGCCTCTCTCCGGGATGGTCGAATCTGCTCTGTTGACAAAGCCAATGTGCTTGAAACCTCAGTTTTATGGAGAAAAGTGGTATCGGATTGTGTTCAAAAACTTGATCCATCCATTGAGCTTTCCCACATGTATGTTGACAACGCAGCCATGCAGCTCGTGCGAGACCCCAACCAATTTGATGTGATGGTTACCGAAAATATGTTTGGTGACATTTTATCCGACGAACTGGCGGTAATTTGCGGATCTCTGGGCATGCTTGCCTCTGCCAGTTTAGGCACAGGTAAAAATAGCCTTGGCTTACCTTTCGGGCTGTATGAACCTGCGGGGGGTACTGCTCCTGATATTGCCGGCCTGGGTCTCGCCAATCCTTGTGCCCAAGTCCTGAGTGCGGCTCTCATGCTTCGCTACAGTTTCGGCATGGAGGCAGAAGCTTCATCCATCGAAAATGCGGTCAAGGAAACCATCCGGTCAGGCCTAAGGACAGGAGATATTGCCCAGGGGGCAGACTCGGTGGGTACCCGGGAGATGGGTGATGCCATTATCAGCCGCCTTTGCTAAAATTCTTCTAGAAAAGAAATCATTTTCCTCGTTTATTCTACATCATGAAGGCCGAAGACATACGAAAATCTTTCCTCGACTTTTTTAAGTCCAAAGAACACCAGTTTGTGCCTTCTGCCTCGCTGCTTCCGGAATCTCCCAATTTATTGTTTACCAATGCCGGAATGAATCAATTTGTTCCTTATTTCCTGGGTGATCAGCAAGCTCCTTTTTCACGGGCTACCGACACCCAGAAATGTATACGGGCTGGAGGAAAGCATAACGATCTTGAAGATGTTGGTTTTGACACCTATCACCACACGTTCTTTGAAATGCTCGGAAACTGGTCATTCGGGAATTACTTCAAAAAGGAGGCCATAGAGTGGGCGTGGGAATTACTTGTGGATGTATGGAAGTTTCCACCCCAGCGTTTGTACGCAAGTGTTTATAAACCCGGAAAAGATGACCCCGCTGACTTTGACCAGGAAGCCTATGATCTTTGGTCAAATATTTTCAAATCCGCGGGCCTTGACCCCGCCATCCATGTGGTCATGGGAGGCAAGAAGGACAATTTTTGGATGATGGGTGAAACCGGTCCCTGTGGTCCCTGTAGCGAACTCCACCTTGACCTGACCCCAGATGGAAACTCTGAAGGTAAGTTGGTCAATGCCGACTCCCACCTCTGTATTGAAATCTGGAATCTCGTTTTCATTCAATTCAACGCCGACCGTGAGGGAAATTTCTCCCCCCTTGCCGCCCAGCATGTGGATACTGGGATGGGTTTTGAGCGCGTGGCTGCGGTCATGCAGGCAACCCAGGGCTTCACCGATTTTTCCAAACCCACCTCCAATTACGACACGGATGTATTTTCTCCGGTATTTGAAAAACTGAGTGCTTTGTCCGGTAAATCTTACGCATCCACACTCCCCGTAGAGGGAAAACCGGCCAATGAACAGGAGGAAGTGGATGTCGCCTTTCGGGTGATTGGGGATCACCTTCGAGCACTTTGCTTCTCGATTGCGGACGGAATACTCCCGGGTAATAGCGACCGGAATTATGTTCTGAGAAGGATTTTAAGGAGGGGGATTAGGTATGGCAGAACCCTGGGGTTTGAGAAACCCTTTTTCCACCTCCTTGCCCCTACCCTTGTTGAGCAAATGGGCGGCTTCTTTCCAGAACTCAAAAGCCGGGAGAGTTTAATTATCAAGACCCTCCAATCTGAAGAGGAATCATTCAACAAAACATTGGACCGGGGTATAGAACTTTTTAACCGTGAAATCCAATCTTTACCCCCCGGCCACCAACTCTCTGGTTCTTTTGCCTTCAAACTCTATGACACCTATGGCTTCCCGTTGGATCTCACCGAGCTCATGGCCCGTGAGTCGAACCTTACCGTAGATGTATCCGAGTTTGAGGCCCAAATGGAAGCCCAACGTGAGCGGGCCCGGCAAGCCCACAAATCGGTGGATATTTTGGTAAGCGATGACTCATCCGGTGCAGATGCCACGGAATTCACCGGTTACGATGCCGATAAGCTTCAAAATTTTCCCGCCACCTGTATCGACTCGGTAAGTCAAAACGACACCACTTACCTGGTCTTTGACCGATCCCCGTTCTACGCCGAGATGGGTGGCCAGGTCGGAGATTCCGGTTGCGTTTACATAGCTGACGAAACTCATGTTGTTACTGATGTCATCAAAGACGGGTCAGGCCGCTTTCTGCATGCCCTCAAATCAGCCCCGAAAAGTCAAACTTTGAAAGGTGAAAAAGCAGCTCTCTCGGTTGACTTGACGAGAAGGCAATCCATCCAAAGGCATCACACCGCCACTCATGTCCTTCATTGGGCACTGAGAAAAGTCCTTGGCGATCACATTCGCCAGGCCGGATCTCTGGTGGAGCCTGACCGCCTGCGCTTTGATTTTTCTCACTTTGAAGGCATCAAGCCCGATCAGCTCGCTGAAATTGAAAGGATTTCCAATGAAAAACTTTTACTCAATGACAAATTAGAATCCTATGAGGTGCCTTTTTCAGAAAAACCCGATGAGGTGATCGCATTCTTTGGAGATAAATACGGTGAAGTAGTAAGAGTGGTAAACCTGGGAGGTTGGAGTCAGGAACTTTGCGGCGGCACCCATGTTTCCTCTGCCGGTGAGATTGGCTCCCTTCGAATTATCAACGAATCTGCGATTTCTGCGGGTACTCGCAGGATTGAAGCAGTGGCTGGTTTTGCAGCCTACCAATGGGCAGATCAACGAATCACCCTGGTTCAAGAGCTCACTCGCAAACTTGCCTGCCAGCCCAACGAAATCTCCGATCGTATTTCCCAGATGCAGGCAAAAGGAAAAGAGCTGGATAAAAAACTTCGGTCCTTTGAACAAAAAGGTCAGGCGGGCATGGCCGATAAACTAATTGCCGGAGCCGAGGAAGCCGGAGGCATCCGGCTGATCAAGTCGGTTGTCCCCAACCTTGCCCCCAATGATCTGCGCTCTCTTGCCGCTCAGGTTAACAAACGGGCAACTCCGTCGGTTGTTCTTTTAGCGAGCATAGCGAACAATAAATGTGGCCTGGTCTGTATATGTTCGGAGGCAGCCATAGATGCCGGGCATCAAGCTGGCAAATATTTGGGAGAACTGGCAAAAAAGCTTGGTGGCAAAGGCGGAGGCAAAGCAGATTTTGCAATGGGGGGGGCTCCCGCTTCAGAAGGTATAGACCAAGCCATTGCTTCCCTTGCCTTTTCCTCAGAAGAGGCGTGAAGTTACGAATCCTTCTTCCCCCCACCTTGGCGGGTAGTGTGCAACGCAATGCCGTTCCCGCCAAAATTGAACTTGAAAAAGAGGATGGTTCCCGGGTCCCACCTGAAAAAGTTCCTCCCACTGTATTCGCTGACCTAAAAGACGCCGAGAGATCCGCCCTATTTGCCCTTTCTCAATGGTGTGGAGGTAAGATTACATCTTTTGTACAGCTCAACCTCGAGCAAATGGGAGAACTCCTGAAATTGCTCCATGAAACGCCCTGTTTTTACCCTGCAAATTCCCCTGACACGGAAATAAGCTGGGTACAGGGCAAGCTCACAGGAGTCAGTGAATTTATTGATATACCCATTCGTGACCGTCCACGGCCCGTACGGGAATTGAAGGAAGAAAGCGGGCATTCGCACACGGATGAGCCCATAGATCTTCCAGGTTATGATGGCCCTCCCATTGAAGTGGAAGGGTCAACCGAATACCTGCGCATTATCCTGCCTTCTTCTGAACATCCCGGATACAAGGATATTCTTCGCCTCCTACGGGAGTGGAACTTCCTCAGGGACCGCTCACATCGTCATTGGTGGTGGTTACGGGATCCATCTTCGGTGCTCGACTTCCTCGCTTCTCACCAGGAGGACCTCGAATTGGATTATGATGCAGAATTCACCGAAAACTTTAAACGGCTCACCTCTTCAATTCAAAAAGCCGAAATCCACACCAAGGCCAGCGAATCAAGTGATCGAGCGGAGGTGGAAATCAGCATTGAAGCGGGAAATGTACCGTCAGATGAACTGGAACATGCCCTGGCTACCGGGAAAAATCATGTTCGCCACGGCAAAAAAGTGTACCTGCTAACCCGGGATCTCAAAGAAAAAGCGAGCCGGTTGCAAAGGCGGGTTTCCGGAAACCCCGATGCTCCTTTGCTCGCCCGCACCAGCCATCCCGTGGAAAAATTTCAGGCACCGGCCCTCGAAGAATTTCTGCTCGAAGCCGACCCCCGCTTTCAACCACCCACCCAGTGGAAAAAAAGAAGTGCCGCCCTTCGCGACCTCTCCGCCCTCTCCACCCCGAAGCTCAACGATACCCTCCAGGGAATCCTGCGCCCTTATCAAACCACCGGAGTCGCATGGCTGCTTCACCTTTTCCGGAATGAACTAGGGGGTATCCTTGCAGACGAGATGGGACTGGGAAAGACCCTGCAAGCCCTCGCCTTTTTGTCAGCTCTCCGCAATGAACGTGGGTTTTCCAGCGTATCTTTGGTGGTTTGCCCGGCCTCCTTGTTGGAAAACTGGAAAAGAGAAGCCAACCGCTTTTGCCCTGAGTTTTCCACCTATATTCATCATGGGAGTAATCGAACTGATGATGGAAGCACCCTCGGTAAGCACGACCTCCTTATTACATCCTACGGTACCTTGGTTCGGGACCTGGAAATATTTGAAAGGATGCCATTTCTCTGCGTCATCGGTGATGAAGCTCAGCATTTAAAAAACCGAAAGACTCACAACGCCAAAGCCATGTCCTCGTTAAAATCAGAAGGACGGGTTCTCCTCACAGGAACCCCCATTGAGAACAGTGTGTCCGACCTGCTCTCCCTTCTTGAATTCCTCTTGCCCGGTGCCCGCCCCTCCCTCCCACCAGCTTCCCGCGGAGATGAACGCATCTGGCATGAACAAAGGATTCTCAAAGAGTCAGCCCCCTATTTACTCAGGCGAAGTAAAAAAGAAGTGGCCCCAGAGCTTCCAGAAAAGATCGAACAGGTTCTTTATGTGGATCTCACTGAAGAACAAAAAAAGTGCTACACAGAGGTTCGACAATCCGCGGAGAATGAACTCAACAAAATGGCAGATTCCGGCTCCTCTGAAGGAGCAATGCGGATGAAAACCCTCACACAGCTTCTCAGACTGCGGCAAACCTGCTGCGATCCGCGCTTGGTGAACCCCGAATTCCCCGCGGATCAATCCGCTAAATTAAACGCCTTTCGGGAACTACTTTACACCTGCCTGGAAGGTGGGCACCGCATGCTGGTTTTTTCTCAATTTGTACAGGTTCTTCAGCTTTTAAAATCTGAGCTGGAAGCGGCCGGCCTTCAGTTTTGTTATCTCGATGGTTCCTCCAAGGATCGCATGGCTCAGGTAGACCGTTTTCAGGAGGATGACACCATTCCGGTATTCCTCATATCCCTCAAAGCCGGTGGGACGGGGTTGAACTTAACCGCAGCCGATGTTGTCTTGCACTTTGATCCCTGGTGGAACCCAGCCGCGGAGGCACAAGCCAGTGATCGTGCCCACCGTATCGGGCAGGATAAGCAGGTCACGGTATATAAACTGATTAGCTCAGGCACTGTGGAAGAAAATGTGCTCCAACTCCAGCAGGGAAAAAGAAAACTGCTTGAGCAAGTCTTTGAAGAATCCGAAGCGGCGAATTTATCGCTTGGAGTCAACGACCTTCGGGAATTAATCTAGCGAAACAAACCATACCCCGTCCACTCCTTTCCCCTTGATCAAAGCAGGTCTCTTTGACATGTTAATAACTTTTCACCTACACTGATTATGAACACACAATCCATCCGACAATCCGATCCTGAAGCAAAAGGCGAGCACGGGCCCGCCATGAAAGGGGCTGACGTTCTCGTCTCCGCCCTTGAGCGCGAGGGTGTGGAGGTGGTGTTTGCCTACCCCGGTGGTGCCTCGATGGAATTACATCAGGCCCTCACCCGGTCCGAAAAAATCCGCACCATCCTTCCCCGTCAGGAACAGGGGGGTGGCTTTATGGCCCATGGATATGCCCGGGCTACCGGAAAGGCAGGCGTCTGCATGGCCACATCAGGCCCGGGTGCCACCAACCTGGTGACCTGCATAGCGGATGCCTTTATGGACAGTATTCCCATGGTTGCGATCACTGGCCAGGTTTATCAACAATTTATAGGGAAAGCAGCCTTCCAGGAAACTGATTTTTTTGGCATGACCCTGCCCATTGTAAAGCATAGTTACCTGGTTCTTACAGCAGAAGATTTACCCAAGGTTGTGAAGGAAGCCTTTTACCTCGCCGAAAGCGGACGCCCAGGACCTGTGGTCATTGATATTCCCAAAGATGTGCAGCAAAAGGTATTTGAACCGTTCTTCCCCGATGAAGTGGAGGAACTCCAAGGCTACAAGCTCGACTCCCCCAAAGCATCGGATGAAGAACTGATTGAAGTACTCAACCTGATTACCAAGTCAAAGAAGCCCGTTCTCTACACGGGAGGAGGTATCATCTCCTCGGAGGCCCATGAGGAACTCAAAGAATTTGCTGAACTCACCGGCCTTCCGGTTGCCCACACTCTCATGGGCATAGGAGCCTTTGACCCCGAGCATGAGCAATCCCTGTACTGGTATGGGATGCACGGAACCGTGGCAGGAAACTGGGCGGTATGTGAAAGTGATCTTCTCCTTTGTGCCGGTGCCCGTTTTGATGACCGTATCACTGGAGTGGTAAGTAAATATGCCCCCGATGCCTATGTCATACACTTTGATGTGGACAAATCTGAGCATAACAAAAATGTCCATGCCCATTTCCCCATTCGGACTGATATTAAATACGCCCTGAAAAGGATGTCGGAGCTCTTCAGGGAGAAGGGCTACGAAAAGCCTGACTTATCTCCGTGGATGGCCACAATCAAAGGCTGGAAAGAAGAGTACCCCTTCAAATACAACAAGGGAGAACATATCACCTCTCAGGAAGCCGTCGATGTGCTCTATCAAGAATCCAAGGGGGAAGCCATCATTACCACGGGCGTTGGCCAGCATCAGATGTGGGCCGCTCAGTACTATAAGTTTAAAGACCCTCGCACCTACATTTCCTCTCTCGGCCTGGGAACCATGGGCTTTGGCTACCCCGCAGCTGTGGGTGCAAAGGTTGCCCGACCGGATAAAGAAGTGATTGATATTGATGGGGATGGATCCTTTTTAATGAATGTGCAGGAGCTTGCCACTGCTAAGATAGAGAAGATCAACGCAAAATGCTTACTTCTTAATAATCAGCACCTTGGCATGGTTGTGCAGTGGGAGGACAGGTTTTATGAATCCGTTCGCGGACATACCATTCTTTGCGATCCTGATAATATTGGAGGCCCTGATAACCTCGATGCGATTTACCCGGATTATATAAAAATGTGTGAAGGTTTTGGGGTAAAAGCCCGCCGTGTATCCAAAAGAGAAGATCTCAGGGATGCCATGCGTGAAATGCTTGAGGCGGATGAGCCTTACCTCCTCGAAGTTATTGTACCATACACGGAGCATGTGCTCCCCATGATCCCTCAGGGCAAATCCGCCAAGGAAATGCTTACGGAGTAAAGACCCAGTCAAACCAGCCTTTTTTTCAATACCCAAATAAATTTCATTTATCCAACACATTAACCTTTTTGACTTTGGTTTAAAATTGGTCATCAGCGTTTTCGGTCTTTCATGAAAGTGACGACGGATATACCCGACATCGGGTTTGATTTTTCTGAGATTGTAAAGAATGCTCAGGATGTAGTCATTGTGACCAAGGCATATCCCATCATTGAAACCGGTCCTGAAATTGTCTATGTAAATGATGCTTTTACCCGTCTCACCGGTTATACCTCTGAGGAAGTTCTGGGTAAAACGCCCAGAATTCTTCAGGGAGAAGGAACCGATTTTCGGGAAAAGGAAAAAATTAAGCAAGCCCTGGAAAAACAAGAACCCGTTCGGGCAACCCTTCAAAACTGTTCGAAAGATGGAACTGAATACTGGGTCGATTTAAGCATACTTCCCCTTCGGGACAGGCAGGGGGAAATCTCTCATTTTGCCGCTATTCAGCGGGATATCACCGAATTGAAAAAGTTAGAGCATGACCTCCAGGTTTTGTGCCGAACCGACCCGCTCACCACTGCAGCCAACCGGCGGGCTTTCAATGAAATCCTTTCTCAGGAGTTTTCCCGCTTCCAAAGAAGTAATCAGGAATATGCCCTCATCATGGTCGACCTGGACCACTTCAAGGTCATCAACGACAAACACGGTCACCAAGTGGGAGATCAGGTCCTGATTGAAGTGACCGAAAGGTGCCGGGACAAACTGCGGGTGCATGATATGATTGCCAGGCTTGGAGGAGAAGAATTTTGTATCATCCTACCCTACACTTCCCACGACCAGGCAAAGCAAGTAGCGGTAAGGTTGCAGGAAGCAATCAAAGAAGAACCTATCATTGTCGATGGTCTGCGGGTGTCCATTACTCTCAGTGCTGGCGTCTCCCTTGTTTCATCTTGTGATCAGGATGGACATGATGCCGTTGACCGGGCTGACCAAAAATTGCTTCATGCCAAAAAACTTGGGCGGGATCAGGTCTGTGCCTGATTTATAATTCCAAGAGAAAAATTTCTTTCCTAAAAGCTCAAAAGCAGACTACTTTGTAAGTCATGCACTTTCTTACCCGGCGATCATTCCTCCAAAATTCCTTACAACTCGCTCCTTTTTTTAGTACCCCTGGGTTGTTTGCTGAAAGATTAAGCCTTACCCCGCACCAAACAGAAGGTCCATTTTATCCAGATCACTTACCCCTGGATACTGACAATGACTTACTTATCCTGAACGATTTCTTAACACCGGCGGTGGGAACAGTGACCTACCTAAGCGGAGCAGTATTGGAACGAAACGGAAGCCCAATTCAAAATGCACTGGTGGAAATCTGGCAGGTCGATAGTCGCGGGGTTTACCTGCATTCCCGCGGAGGTTCCCGAGAAAAAAGAGATTCTAATTTCCAGGGATATGGCCGTTTTCTAACCGATTCAAAAGGTAAATATTCTTTCCGTACCCTTAAACCAAGCCCCTATTCCGGGAGAACCCCTCATATTCACTTTGCGGTATCATCCAAGGAAAAACGACTGCTCACCACCCAATGCTATATAAAAGGTGAGCCACGAAATAAGACGGATTTCATTTTAAACAAAATAAAAGACCCCAAAATAAAAGAATCCTTACTCGTCCCTTTTACCCCGGTTAAAAGATCAAAACCAGGAGAAGTCTCGGCCAAATTTGACATCGTGCTGGGGATAACTCCACACGATTAGGCTCTAGGCAAAACTGATCCCAACCCTCATCCGCTGAAATTCTCTTCGCTGATACATGGCAGGTGGTGATTCAAATCTCTTCAGGCGTGAAAGAAGAAATTTTTCATTAGAAGAAGAAATATTCTAAAGTTTTCTTACAGGCAGTCGATTGTACATGGGTAAATCTATCTTCATCCTTACCTATCAATTGTCATGGAATCTTTATCCCTGTCCCGCTCCGTCGTGAATAACTTAAATGCAGCTTTTGAGAAGCATGCAAAAATAAACCGCCACCTGCAGACAGGGAAAAGAGTCCTGGATCCGGCTGATGATGTCGGCGAAGCAAGCAAATTAGGTAAGACTAAGTTGGACTTGATCAAAAACCGCAACATTCAAAGCAACCTTCAAAACTCACTCTCCCTATTGCAAGCTCAGGATGGGATGTACAGCACCATTGGAGATATCCTGAGCCGTTCCTCGGAACTGAAAACTCTTTTCAGTTCCCCGGTTGCCGGGGACCAGGCGAAAGCAGCCTACAATGAAGAATTCCAAGAACTTCAGCATGAACTTCGGGCCATCGCAAAATCCAAGTGGAACGGGATCAGTTTATTCTCAACCCAAGACTCCCGCACCCTTTTCGGCCCCTCTGTGGATACCGAAGATATGCTCCAGCAATCCAGTGACAAAGCAGCCGATGCACCCCTCAAATTATCAAGGTGGGGTATTTACCAATTTGAGCCTGGAGTAACCGAGCCCACATTGCTCAATAAGAAACTTTTGGCTATCACGATTACCGATGAATCGGAAGGAGGTGGTGGCCGAAACTACAAAGGCATTGATGTTTTCGATGATAATGGAAACTTAATTTCAACCGAAGCGGAAAACGACATACTTGGCAGGCAAAGATTCAATAATGACAAATCTTCTTGGGATAACTTTACAGAAGAACTTGGAGTGGAAGCTCACATAGGCGTTGTAGTGTCCGAGTCTGTTATTTCTCTTGGTACTCCTAACAATTCGAGTATTGACGCTGATGGGGGAGAAGTAGTCCCTGCTGGCGAAGACGAAGTTACTTTTTTGGAACCATTTGCATCAGTTCACAGAGGTATGGGGCGAGAAAAATTTTCAATAAGAGCATCAGGAAGAACTCCAAACATGCCTGACCCTAGTGATCAAGCAGACTTTCTATGGGCGAAATTTAATGAAATGACAAACAATGGTGAAAATCTACCAGATGCATTAGGTCTGTTTGTGGATAACTCAGGATCTTTGTACTTCAACGAAGTCAACCAGGCACTCTTCCAATTTACCGAAAGGATTAAAACAACTTACCCGGAGATCATTCTCCCTTCTGACAACTTAATCACTGGCGATGCCGCCGTAGTCGACATTGATACTGATCCAGAGGGAGAAACCATCGACCGAGCTGAAACGGGTATATTCCGTGGTATTTCTTTGGCTGGTGCCGAGGATTGGATAAATCAAAGCGAGATTGCACTCAGATCACTCGTGGATAACGACCCGGACTTTCAGGCCGCTCTTGAGCCTGAAGTGACCTTTGAAGACCCCACCTATGACCTGAGTTCTTATTCCATAAGTGATCTTAACGGTTTTTTGGACAGTTTAATTGAAGCGAGAGCGGAAAATGCTTCTGAGCAGCAACGTATCCGTTCGGAAATGGGGGAACTCCAACAGAAACAGGTTGGGTTGGAAGAGGCAGTTGGAGCTTCGGAGGACCTTGATGTATCCGCTGCCATGGGAGTTTTTCATAGAACAAAAGATCAAGTCGATCTCAATGCCCAACTGGTATCCGCGGCCAAAGAGATGGAAAACATTCTCTACACCGACTTTCTTTAAGCACCAGATCTGGCACTGGCGAAAGTTTTAAAATCGCCAGCCGAATGATTTTGTTTATTGCTAATATTCATGGTCACTGACCATAGATTAAAATAACAACAAGCTTATAATAAATTCAATTATATATGAATGAGGTGACGATAAAAGGGGAAGTAAAATTTGTGGATGAAGTCCGTGAATACGGGGCAAATGGCTTCAAAAAGCACCAGGTGGTGGTGGAGACAGGCGACGGCAGGTGGGACAACCCCATACCTGTTGAATTCATCAAAGACACCATTCAAAAAAGTAAAGACCTTGAGGTGGGAAATAAAGTAACCATTGAAGCCCGAATCAATGGCCGTGAATGGCAGGGGAAAGATGGCGTAACTAAATGGTTTACCTCCATAAGCGGATACAAGGTGGAAGTGGAAGGTTCCACATCTTCTGTCCCCCAAGCTGATAGTTCATCCTATGACACCTTCGACGAATACGATGACGGGGTGGAAGATGATGTTTTCTGATTTTAGGTTTTAAAGGATCTCGTACGATCCATGTAGCCTGCTGGGCTTACTCCCCTGCTCTTCCAATATTTTCTTTCAACCAGCCATTAAAATTCAATCTTTGCCTGGTCCAAAAGCTTTTGAATTTCCCGGGTCATTTTTTTCTGCAAAATTCCCTGTCTTACCTGCGATTGCAATTGTTCAAGTGATGGAGGTTTAAGTTTCCTTACACCTTCCACCTTCACGATATGCCATCCGGCTTGCGTTCTTACAGGCGAATCCAGCACATCGCCCTCCTTGGCCTTAGGAATCAAATCCCCCAAAGGAGGAAGCAATAAACTGGGGCTCACCCAGGGCAAAAGTCCCTTACTTTTCTTTCCTCCAGACTCGATGGTGTACTTGCTTGCTAATTCACCTAAGCTCTTTCCTGCTTCCATCTGATCGACAATGAGAAAAGCTGCAGTTTCATCCGCCACCACGACCTGTCGAAGTTGATAC
The DNA here is from genome assembly GCA_965661905.1 of Opitutales bacterium. Taxonomy (GTDB): domain Bacteria; phylum Verrucomicrobiota; class Verrucomicrobiia; order Opitutales; family Seribacteraceae; genus Seribacter. The sequence goes on along the minus strand of CBFIFQ010000004.1, from coordinate 3,055 downwards.
TCCGTGTCTCCCAATCTTTTAACCGTGGCATTATACTCTTTTTGAATTTCCTGTTCAGTCACTGGGTTTTCACGGGCCCAATTCTGGCGCCATGCCTGGGACAGAATCGTACGGCGAGCAGAATCAAAGGCCAGTTCTACCTCTTTGGACTGATCCAAGCCTTCTTCCATGGCCAATTGACTGAGCAAAGTCTGTATAACCAGTTCATCTCTTATATTTTTACGAAGGTCGACACTATCACGGGTCCCGCTTCTCAACTGCTCAAGGAGCAATGTTTCAAATGCAAAAGCACCAATGGGTTGCCCATTCACCGCAGCAACCGCACGGGGCTTGGCCTCTTCGGTTGGTTTATTCCCTTGGGAATTCCTTGGCTCCGCTTCTTCTGTTGCCTGAACCTCAGGCTTTGGACTCTCAGCTACCTTGCGATCTTTTTCCATTGGTTTTGAAGCCGCTTTCGGGATACTCTCCACTGCTGGTTTTGTTTTTGGCAAAACCTTGGGCTTGGCCACTTCGACTTTCTTTGCCTGAGGCTCAGCTTTTTTAGGGGCAGCCACTTTTACGGAAGCTTGTTCCTTTTTCTTTGGTTTTGAGATGGGGGGGGGAACCACATCGGCAACTGGAGTTTTTTTGGTTTCTTGAACCGGAGGTTTTTTTCCGGGCTCTGCTTTCGCAGGCTTGGCTTTCGCTGGTTTATTTTTTTCAGCGGGTTTTGCCTCGGTAACATTAGAATCTACTGACTTTTTTGGGCTTGTTGCATGAAGATGAAAACCAACAGAGAGGGCTGCAAGCGTGACAGTAGGAAGAATGAAGTATAACTTTTTCATAGGACAAGGGGGGCAATAGAAAAGATTTTTAGTAAACTCAAAATCTAAATTGTGAACTTATTCAGGTAAAAATCAACCCTTGAAGCTTAGGCCTGTTCTCATTGGTTTTCTTGCAACTTCTAAGTGAATCCATATTATTAAAAACACATGAAAATTTCTGAATTTAAATCTTACTTATCCACCGTACAGGATATTACCTTTGTATTACCCAACGGGTCCTATGTGCCGCCCCACTTCCATCTTACAGAAGTGGGTATGATCACCAAAAAATTCATCGACTGCGGAGGCACCGTACGGGAGGAGTCCAAGGTAAACTTCCAGCTTTGGAAAGCGGACGACTTTGACCATCGCCTCGCCCCTGACAAGGCAATTGCTATCATTGAGGACGCCGAAGAAAAACTTTGCCTTCAGGATCTGGAAATCGAAGTCGAGTATCAGTCTGAAACGATTGGGAAGTACAGTGTCTCTTCTTCCAATGGACAGTTTTTACTGCTTGCCACCGAAACCGATTGCCTTGCCAAGGAAAAATGTGGCATCCCGGAGCCTGACAACATTGCCGTTGCCTCCTCCTGTTGCAGCCCAGATTCTGGTTGCTGTTAAAATGGTAATTTTTTGAAAGCAACCTCACTGGTTGACTCAAACAAACAATGCCTTATGGACCGGCTCAATCCGTAAAACATTTCCGCAAAGAGCTGTCTATTTTTTAAATTTCTTGAAATTCTTTCGGTCCAAGCCGTATGGTTTCGACCTTCTGCGTTTTGCCTGTCCGGGCTTGTTAGCTTGTCCCTTTGCAGGGCCACGACCGCCGCCTTTACTCGGTGCCGGATTATTTGGTAACGGGGTGCACACAAATCCTTTGGCCCGGCGTCGAATGATCGACTTTTTCATAAACCTTTCCAGGGATCGTAGGGGGTTGCGGTCATCTTCAGTGATGAAACTGATCGCCACACCCTCGGATTTTGCCCGCCCCGTTCGGCCAATTCGATGGATATAATCCTCGGGAGTGGGGGGGAAATCCAGGTTTACCACATGAGTGATCCCTTCGACATCGATCCCACGGGCAGCGATATCTGTAGCCACCAAGACACGAATCTTGCCGGCTTTAAAGTCACTCAAGGCACGGGCCCGTTGGTTTTGGGTACGATTGGAATGAATGGCTCCGGTATGAATACCCGATCGACCCAACTGCTTGGCCACCCGGTCAGCCCCATACTTAGTACGGGTAAAAACAAGCACCATGTAGAGTTCATTATTTTCCAACAAGTGCTGGAGAAGACCAATTTTTTGAGCCTTGGTCACCTCATATAAAAATTGCTCGACGGTATCGGCGGGGTTGGTTCTTTTTCCAATCTCTACAAACTTGGGAGCTTTTTGAAATTCTCGGGTTAGTTTTTCAATTTCCTTGGAAAGGGTTGCCGAAAATAGAAGGGTTTGCCTATTCTTCGGTAAGGAAGAAACAATTTTTCGGACATTGGGCAAGAAACCCATGTCAAGCATACGGTCCGCTTCATCCAGTACAAAAAATTCACATTCCGAAAAATCAGCACATCCCTGTTGCATCAGATCCATTAAACGACCTGGTGTCGCAATAATTAAGTCCACCCCACTCTTCAGGGCTTTTTTCTGGGGAGTCTCCCCCACCCCGCCATAAACCGTGGCCACCCGCAAAGGAACATGCTTGGCATAGGTTTTTACATTCTGCTCAATCTGTACAACAAGCTCTCGGGTGGGAGATAAAACAAGGGCCCGGGTGCCCCGGCCTTTTCTTTGCCCTGCGCTTTGCACCAGCTTTTCAAGCATGGGAAGAGTGAAGGCCGCTGTTTTACCTGTGCCCGTCTGGGCAATCCCAATCAGGTCTTTACCTTCAAGAATTAAGGGGATTGCTGTGCTTTGAATAGGAGTGGGTTCGGTGTACCCTGTTTCCTGAATAGCTTGTAAAATTTCAGGTCTAAGCCCGAGGGAATCAAATGACATCCTTCCACTCTATTTCAATTCCCTTCAATAGCGACCTTATTCGGGAGCCAAAACCGTTGAAATCCACTCTCCCCGCCAGGTAAATAATCCCATTGCTATCTTCCACAAAAAATTCAGGGTAAGTATATATGGAAGAACAAATCAAAAAGATGGAACAGGAAGAGAATCAGGAAGATGCTCAACTGGCATCACGCGGGAGGCGCTTAGCTGCGGCGATTATTGATATCATCATTTTCCTACCCCTTGTTATTATCATT
>CBFIFQ010000003.1:0-52845 GCA_965661905.1 Opitutales bacterium | reverse complement strand
TTTTGTGCGGCTGACATTGGATGGATCACTGGGCACTCCTACATAGTGTATGGTCCACTGGCAAACGGTGCCACGACCACCATGTTTGAAAGTATTCCCACTTACCCCAACCCTGACCGTTACTGGCAGGTGATTGAAAAGTGGAAGGTCAATCAGTTTTACACCGCCCCAACTGCGATCCGGGCTATTGCCGCGGCCGGGGAAGAATGGCCCCAAAAATATGATATGCCAAGCCTTCGGATTTTGGGAAGTGTGGGGGAGCCGATTAATCCTGAGGCCTGGCGTTGGTATCACCGGAATGCCGGTAAGGAAAAATGCCCAATCGTTGACACCTGGTGGCAAACTGAGACGGGGGGAATCTTAATCACCCCACTCCCTGGAGCTACGCCCCTGAAGCCAGGGTCGGCCAGTTTTCCATTTTTTGGCGTTAAACCTGTCATCCTTGATCCTCAAAGCGGAGAGATTATTGAAGGCAATGGAGTCAGTGGTGTATTGGCCATGGAAGCCCCCTGGCCCGGCCAGATGCGCACGGTTTATGGAGATCACAAACGTTTCGAAGAAACTTATTTTGATCAATACAAGGGGTATTATTTCACTGGGGATGGATGTCGCCGCGATGAAGATGGGTATTATTGGATTACAGGGCGTGTCGATGATGTAATCAATGTATCGGGCCATCGTATGGGGACTGCGGAGGTGGAAAGTGCCCTGGTTGCCCATGAAGCTGTGGCTGAGTCTGCGGTTGTTGGCTTCCCTCATGATGTAAAGGGTGAAGGTATTTATGCCTATGTAACTTTGAATGCAGGGGTTGACTATTCGGAAGACTTACGAGCCGCGCTGAAGCAAAAAGTGCGGGCAGTGATTGGCCCGATTGCCACACCGGATGTTATTCACTGGGCACCCGCTCTGCCCAAGACAAGATCGGGTAAGATTATGCGAAGAATTCTTCGGAAAATCGCCACCAATGAGACGGATCAGATTGGAGATGTGTCGACTTTGGCCGATCCCTCCGTGGTGGAGAGCTTAATTGCGAATAGGTGAATAAAAGTTTTTCTTGGTACTCGCCAAAGGTCATAAATTTGTACATGAGAAGATTATAAGCATGAAAATTTACTTGAATGGGGAACTGGTAGACAAAGAGAATGCTAAAATCTCTGTCTTTGATCATGGCCTGTTGTATGGCGACGGTGTGTTTGAGGGTATACGCTTGTATGATGGGTGCGTTTACAAATTGGACGAACACCTTGAAAGGCTCGAGTATTCGGCTAAAGCCATTCTTTTGGACCTTCCTATGGATCGAAAGTCTTTTGCGGAGGCAGTTTGTGAAACTTGCCGGGAAAATAACTTGCAGAATGGTTATGTCCGCTTAGTGGTTACTCGAGGTGCCGGACATCTTGGGCTTACGCCGGATGGGTGCGGTCCACCCAGTGTCATCATTATTGCCGATGATATCCAACTCTACCCGGAAGAACTGTACCAAAACGGTCTGAAAATCATTTCTGTCCCTACCCGAAGAATTAATGCATCGGCTTTACCTCCAGCCATTAAAAGCCTGAATTACCTCAATAATATTCTTGCGAAAATTGAAGCGAAGCGTGTGGGCTTCCAGGAAGCTCTTATGTTAAACGATAAGGGGGAAATCGCGGAATGTACTGGAGATAATGTATTTATCCTCAGTAAGGGCACTATTTTTACCCCCCCCTTAGATGCCGGTTCTTTGCGGGGAATTACCCGTTCTGCAGTTATGGATTTGGCGAGCGAGTTAGGATATGTGGTAAAAGAGCAAGCCCTTACCCGTTATGATCTGTGGACGGCTGATGAATGTTTTCTTACAGGTACGGCGGCAGAGGTCATTCCATGTGTAGAGGTGGATCACCGGGTGATTGGTACAGGCAAGCCAGGGGAAGCAACCCAAGCCTTGATTGGAAAGTTTCGGGAAAAAGTTAAAAGTGACGGAGTTTTTCTTTAGGGCTTTGAAAAATCCATCCTTTTGCATGCCGATTTATCAGTTGGCGCGTCATATGCGTTGAGATTTTTTAACTTATACTTTATCTTTGAACTTGATATATGAAATGTCACCATTGCGATAAACAAGCCACCGTCCACTTGACCCAAATTCTGAATGGGCAAATGCACAAAATGGATCTTTGTGAAAGTTGTGCCCAGGCTAAAGGTGTAACCAATCCGGAGAATTTATCGATCGGGAGCTTGATGGAGAATACATCTGATGTCCCGGAAGGTGTTCATTCTCCGATGACTTGCGAAAGTTGCGGCACCACCCACAGTGAATTTAAAAAAGGGGGCAGGCTTGGTTGCGAAGCTTGTTACCATGTATTTCGCCCTGTTTTAGACCCCCTTCTTGATGGGATGCATGCCGGATGTAAGCACCTTGGCAAGATTCCTGCCGGCTCAAAATCTCGAGTTAAGTTTGAACAATCGGTCAGCCAGTTACAAGCTGAATTACAGGCTGCAATTGAGCAGGAAAACTATGAAGATGCTGCCCGATTACGGGATCAGTTGAAAGAACTGGAGAAGAAAAAGCAGGCGAACATAGGAGGGTAGTCAGTATGTTTAATGATATATTGAATGACAATAACGGTTCGGCGAAAGGGCCGAAAGCGATTCCGGTCACCCTTAGCACCCGCATTCGATTGGCCCGTAATCTCCGTGAATTTCCATTTCCAGGTCGTGCCGAAACGTCCCAACGGCGTGCCGTTTTGACCAAGTGTATGGATGCCATGCATGAGATTGAAGAATTAGATAATTCCTACGCAGTTGAAGTCGATGACTTAAGTGAACTGGAACGACAAATTTTGGTGGAGAAACATCTCATAAGCCGAGAACTTTCCGATGTGGATGAAGCCTCGGGCATTATTTTATCCAGGGATCGTAATTGTTGTATTATGATCAACGAAGAAGACCATTTAAGAATTCAGGTTCTTCAGCCTGGTTTAAATTTCAGTCAAGTATGGAAGCGGGTCGATGAGCTTGATTCTAATATCGAGTCAGAAGTTTCGTATGCCTATGATGGCGACCTTGGCTTTCTCACCGCATGCCCCACTAACCTTGGCACTGGAATGAGAGCTTCGGTTATGATGCATTTGCCAGGCCTGGTCATGTCCAAAAATATGGATAAGGTGGTGAACGCAGTAAATCAGTTAGGTTTTGCTGTTCGCGGACTCTTCGGGGAAGGCTCAGATGCGAGTGGCAGTATTTTCCAGATATCCAACCAGCAAACCCTTGGAGAGTCCGAAGGAGCAATCATCGAGCGCCTTGACAAGACCCTCCAAAATTTAGTCAGGCAAGAGGAATTTGCCCGACAGAAGCTTCTCGAGGATGATGGGCGCCGACTTATCGACAAAATTAGTCGTGCGATTGGCTCCCTCAAATCCTGCCATCTGATCCAGAGTGCAGAAGCGATGGATTTGCTGTCCCTTATCCGCCTTGCTGCTGATTTTAAAATGTTGCCCGAAACTTATCGTGCGACTGCCGATCGTATGTTTATCGAAATTCAGCCCGGGCATGTGCAGCTGGCTGCTGGTAAACCGGTTGAGCCCGATGACCGTGACTTTTTACGTGCCTCTTTGTTGAGGCAAAAATTTGCCAAAGCCCCTTTTATTAAAACCGATGGGTAAGTTGACTTTATTTTCTTCAACCACTATATGATTTAATATGTCCGAACCAATGAGTAACTTCACGCCTCGCGCTCAACAGGTTCTTGCCTTGGCGCGCAAGGAGGCAGACCGTTTTCACCACAATTATGTAGGCACTGAACATTTATTGCTTGGCTTGATCAACTTGGGACAAGGTGTTGCCGTCAATGTTCTCCAGAAAATGGGTCTTGATCTTGATACGGTCCGACAGGCTGTGGATGAACAAGTAGGGCTTGGGCCTGAAGCAAAGCCATCTGGCAATGTGCCTTACACTCCCCGTGTCAAGAAAGTCCTGGCCCTTGCAGGGAAGGAAGCAAAAGGCTTAAACCACAGTTATGTGGGAACCGAGCACATTTTGCTTGGCTTACTCAGGGAAGGTGAAGGCGTAGCCGCCCGGGTTCTAAAGTCTTTGGATGTGGACGCGGATCGTTGCCGTAACGAAATTTTGTCTGAGCTCGATCCAAATTTCTCTTCCACCGAAGAGACTGAATCCTCTGTTGTAGGCGGTGGTGAGAGTGAAGAAAAATCAAAAGATTTAAAAACTCCCGCCTTAAAAGCGTTTGGCCGAGACCTTACTGAAATTGCCAAGAATGGGGAAATGGACCCTGTGGTTGGCCGTGAGCAGGAAATCCGCCGGGTTACCCAAGTTCTTTGCCGCAGAACAAAGAATAACCCTGTGTTAATCGGGGAGGCAGGCGTTGGGAAAACCGCAATCGTTGAGGGCTTGGCCCAACAAATTGCAAGCGGCATGGTACCTGAAAATTTAGTGGATAAAAGAGTTGTCACCCTTGATCTTGCTCTCATGGTTGCAGGCACCAAATATCGGGGGCAATTTGAAGAGCGTATCAAAGCGGTGATGGATGAGCTCAAAAAAGCCAAAAACATTATCATTTTTATTGATGAACTTCATACGATTGTTGGTGCAGGGGCCGCGGAGGGTGCGATGGATGCATCAAATATTTTTAAACCTGCCCTTAGCCGTGGCGAACTCCAGTGTATTGGTGCGACGACCCTGGCAGAATATAGAAAGTACATCGAGAAAGACTCTGCCCTGGATCGCAGGTTTCAGTCTGTCAAGGTAGAAGCACCTTCGGTTGATGACACCGTACTTATCCTCAAAGGGATTCGTCCCAAGTATGAAGAGCACCATAATGTCCGCTTTACTGATAAATCATTGGAAGCTGCCGCCAAGCTAACGGACAGGTATGTCACCGGTAAACACTTGCCTGACAAGGCCATTGATGCCATTGATGAGGCGGGAGCCCGCAGTCGTATGGAGTCATTGAAACGCCCGCAGGAAATTGAAGATTTATCGGACGAGATCAAAGAAGTTTGCACGCTCAAAGAGTCTGCCATATCTGATCAGAATTTTGAAGAAGCCGCGGAGGCCCGGGACAAAGAGAAAAAACTTCGGGCCAAAAGAGATCGTGTGCTTGAGGAATGGAAAAAATCTCGAGAGGAGACGAAGGCTGAAGTTAACGAAGATGACATGCTTCAAGTTGTTGCAGACTGGACCGGCATTCCTCTAAACCGTATGGAAGCCAAGGAGTCCAAAAAACTTCTTGAGCTTGAGAAAGAGTTGCGCGGGCAAGTAATTGGGCAAGATTTTGCAACGGAAGTAGTGTCGAAAGCCCTTCGTCGTTCTAGAGCTGACCTGAAGGACCCGAAGCGTCCGATTGGGTCATTCATGTTTCTTGGGCCTACAGGTGTGGGGAAAACTCACCTCGCCAAAGTCTTGGCCGAACGCATCTTCGGCGATCAGGATTCTCTGATCCAAATCGATATGTCCGAATATATGGAAAAACATGCGGTGTCCCGGATGATTGGATCACCTCCCGGCTATGTTGGGTATGAAGAAGGCGGGCAACTTACCGAGGCTATCCGTCGTAAGCCATATGCAGTTATTCTTTTCGATGAGATTGAAAAAGCTCACCCAGATGTGGCACAGATTTTATTGCAAATATTAGAGGATGGCCGTCTTACGGACAGCTTGGGAAGAAAAGTCGATTTCAGAAATACTATCCTGATTATGACTTCCAATGTCGGGGCTCACATCTTACAGAAAAACACTTCCATGGGCTTTTCGATGCGAGATGCGGACCAGGATTTTGATAACACTAAGGATAAAATAATGGATGAGGCCAAGAAATCCTTCAAGCCTGAGTTCCTGAACCGCCTTACTGAGATTGTTATCTTTAAACCCCTGGCCAAAGAAAGCATGCATTCAATTGTTGAGCTTGAGTTGCACAAGGTATCCACCAGGCTGAAGGAGAAAAAACTCAAACTCGATGTTACCGATGAAGCCAAAGAGTTCCTTATCGAAAAGGGCTATGATGAAAAATTTGGTGCCCGTCCTTTGCGAAGAGCGGTGGAAAAATATTTGGAAGATAACCTCGCCGAAGCCCTCCTTGCTGGTAATCTGCGCAAAAATAAACCCATTAAGGTGCTCGTCGATAAGGATGAGGATGTTGGGCTTTGCTTTGAGCAGGCAAATGGGAAAGACAAGGTAGCACTTCCATCCTCGACGGATAAGGACGATTCTAGCAAAGATTAATTTCATTCTTTGATCGCTATTTACGCATCATCGTGTAAATTAGCTGCCCATGGAAAAGTCTCTGATTCTACTCAAACCTGATTGTTTGGATAATAAAGTCGCCGGCAAGGTAATTACACGTTTTGAAGAAAGCGGCTATGCCCTTATTGCCAGTAAGATGATTCAGTTAAATGATGACCTTTTAAAGGAGCATTACTCTCATGTAGCACATCTTCCATTTTTTCCAGAAATTGCAAGTTTTATGAGCTCCAGACCAGTACTCGCTCTTATTCTTGAAGGAGAAAATGTTATTCAGGGAGTGCGTGACCTTTTAGGGCCGACTGATTCCACCGCGGCACCTGCAGGTACAATTCGTGGAGATTTGGGTACAGACCGTATGAGAAATGTTGTTCATGCATCTGACAGCAGCGAGTCTGCTGCTGCTGAAATTAAACGCTTTTTTGGCAGCGAGTAAGCGATCTCTTGTATCTTAAGATTTTTGGAGTAAAGACACCGCGAAGCAGGCAATGGCCTCTTCTCGTCCCACAGGTCCAAGGGTTTCATTGGTGGTGGCTTTAATCCCGATGCAGGTGTCATCAATTCCTAGGGTAGCAGACAAGCTTTTTTTCATCTCATGAATGTAAGGGCCAATCTTCGGCTTCTGTGCCACAATGGTGATATCGATATTGGAAATATGGTAACCGGCAAGACTGCACTCTTGGTGGGCTTTTGCGAGTATAAGCTTGGAATCTAAATCTTTGTTTGCGGGGTCGGTATCCGGGAAATATTGACCGATGTCAGGAAGGGCTAAGGCCCCGAAAATCGAGTCCGCAAGGGCATGGGTCACGCAATCGGCATCGGAGTGTCCCAGTAAGCCCATATGGTGGGGGATATTGATTCCCCCGAGAATTAATTGTCGGCTCTCGACTAATCGATGCAAGTCATATCCATGTCCAATTCGTATTTTCGGGCTTGTCATTTTTGAAGCAGGTATTGAATGAAATCAAGGTCGTCCATTTTGGTTATTTTAGGGTTGGGGTAACCCAGTTCCAGGAATGCTGTTTTTTTGGAAATTAATTCCAGGGCGGCAATTTCATCCGTGATGGAAATTTTTTGTTTAGCAGCTTCGTGAAAGCCTTGGAGTAACCAATCTTTTCTAGCGGCTTGCGGGGTCTCCATAAGCCATAGTGTATGCCGTTCCAAAGTCTTTGTGCTTTGTGGATGATTGGGGGCTGTTTTCTTTGCTTCAATTTCAATTTGCCTGACTGTATCCTGTGCCGGACGGCATGCAACCACGGCCCCTTTGGCCTCGACCTCGCGTGTTATCATGGAGACGGTGGAGGGTCGAATCATAGGCCTGGCACAATCATGAATTTGAACAAATTCACAGGCATCGGGTAAGGATTGTAAGCCATGAAGCACCGAGTCTTTTCTTTCTTCTCCTCCCTTAATCATAATTGGGGAAATAGAACAGTCGGTTTTTGCGCGGACGATTTCATATTCATCAACCAGGGCTTTTTTTTGATCTTCATCGCGATACACGATGGTGAGAAAAGCAATTGCTTCACTTTTTACAAAGGCCTCACAACACATTCGAAAGGCATTGGACCCCATTATTGGGTGAAGCAATTTGTCTTTAACATGGCTTTTCATTCGTAGGCCACTGCCCCCTGCGACTAGAATTGCACCGTGCATGAAGGATACTTTAATTAGCTGCTACCTTAATTCCAGCTGGATGGCATCCAGTGCTGCGGAGGGATCGGGTGCGGCAAGGATGGGGCGACCAATGACTAAATAGCTGGCACCAGCATCTCTAGCTTCCTTAGGGGTCATAATTCTTTTTTGGTCTCCTTTGGCCGACCCCGCTGGTCTTATACCAGGGGTGACTAAATCGATATCACTCGATAAACATTTTCTTAACATCGGCAGCTCCAGCGGAGAGCAGACCATACCTCCTATGCCAGCACTTTCAGCCATACAGGCCAATCTTTTAACTTGTTCCTCTACTGTGGAGGAGACACCTACAGATTGTAAGTTTTCCTGGTTCATCGAAGTGAGAACCGTAACTCCAAGTAGCGTGGTTTCGGGCATGGTCTTCTTTGCTGTTTCCGCGCAAAGAGCCAGGGCTTCGGGGCCTGCACAGGTATGAAGTGTCAGCATTTTGATAGGCAACACGGAAAGACTTTCGATGGCTTTGGACATGGTGTTCGGTATGTCATGTAATTTGAGATCAAGAAATACATTGACCTCCTTTTGGATGCACTGATCAATGATACCAGGGCCATCCCTGAGGTAGCTTTGCAGGCCAACTTTGACCCAACTTAATTGGCTGCCCACTTGATCCAAAATAGTATTTGCTTGCTCACGGCTATCTACATCTAAGGCTAGAATTACTTCAGTTTTTGTATTACTCACAGTAACCCAATCATGTAGGATCAGGGGAACGAGCCAAATCTATTCTTTCTCGTAGTCTTATGAATTATGTTATTTAATCTGTGCTATGGGCTTGAAGAATGCGATTAAACGGGTGAGTGTGCCGGCTCCAGCAAAAATTAATTTGTTTTTAGCGGTTACAGGAAAGAGGCAGGATGGGTTTCATGAGCTTGTCTCTGTGCTGGCTAAGCTCGATCTTGCGGACTTGGTAACCATTGACCGGGTAAGTGAAGAAAATCATCTTTCCTGTAAATGTGTAGGAGCGGATCAATTGGATGGGATTCATAACCTGGCAGAGGAAGCAGTCTTACTGTGGAGGAAACGGACAGGAATCAAGGATGGGCTTCACCTAACCATTGAAAAAAAAATACCAGTTGAAGCTGGGCTCGGGGGCGGAAGCTCGGATGCAGTGGCCACACTTCTAGCTCTTAATGCCATGATGGAGAGTCCCCTGAAGCAGAATGATTTAATCGATTTGTCCGCCCAGGTTGGATCCGACTGCCCGAGCTTTTTGATTCCTGGCCTTTGTGTTGCCGAGGGAAGAGGTGAGCGGGTGAGGTCAGTTGCTGCACCTATGAATAAACATATGAAAGGTAAATCCGTTCTATTGTTTAAACCACCATTGGGTTTTTCCACGGCTTCTATATTTCAGGCATTGGGGCAAACTGAAAAATTCTCTATTTCCAGTGAAGTAGAGCAAAAGTTGAGTAATTGGGAGTCTCAAAACCTTGCAACGGATAAATTTTTAGCCAACGACTTAGAACTCCCGGTTTTTGAGAAACACATCTATATTCCTGCCTTGTTTCTCGAAATCGAGGAAAGTTTCAGCTTAATCCCAAGACTCTCAGGCAGTGGCTCCTGTTGTTTTTGTTTAGGGAATGACAGGGTCCCCTGGTCGAAGGTGGAAAATGTTATTCGAAAGGCATGGGGGGAGGAAACTTTTCTTACACGCACACAGATTGTTTGATTTCATTGAAGAAAGAATTTGTTTCCACCTAGAACAAGAATCATACATATTGGAATGTTACTTCCATGATGAAATCAAAAAACCTCAATGAACCTAAAGAAGAAATTATCTTCTATGGCCTCCCCGCATCACCTGGTGTGTCTCATGGCCCTGCCTTTAGGTTTCTGCACAGTAATGTTGAGGTTTTACAATATCAAGTGGATGAAAGTGATCATGAATCCGAAATAGAAAGATTTCATGAGGCACTCAAACTTACCCAATCACAGATCAGCCAAATCCGTGAGGATGTGGCCAAAAATTTAAGTGAAAAAGAAGCTTCCATATTCGATGCCCACCTGCTGGTGCTTGAAGATAAAGCCCTGGTGGATGATGTCGTCAAGGAAATCAAAAAAAGTGGGGATAATGTTGAGCAATGTGTTGACCGGGTAACGCGCAAGTACATGGACTTCTTTAATAAGTTAGAAGATGAGTATTTGCGGGAGCGGTCTGCTGATTTGAAAGATATTTCCAAACGACTCCTCCGCAACTTGGTGGGAGCCACTGCAGCAGGGACTGCTTTTTTGGATGAGCCTAAAGTGCTGGTTTCAGAAGATTTAAGTCCTTCTGATACTGCCTCCCTGGACCGATCGAAAATTTTAGGTATTGCAACTGATACCGGTGGGATGACCAGTCATGCTGTGATCATGGCTCGTGCGAGTAGTGTTCCTGCTGTGGTTGGGTTACGGGGCCTTTCCGGTCGGATTAAAGAAGGGGATTACTTGCTGATCGATGGTTTTGATGGGGTGGCTATCATCAACCCCAGGGAATCAACTTTATTTCGCTATGGTAAAGTTAATGTTCGTCGGCAAAAAATTAAAAATTTAGTCACCGAAGAGTCAACGCTTCCGGCCCAAACCAAAGATTTACAGGCGATAACTCTTTTAGCGAATGCCGATTCCGAGGGGGAAGTCGAGCTTGGTCTAGAAAATGGGTGCCAGGGATTTGGCCTTTTTCGTACCGAATCTATTTTTCTGCGTAAAAATCAAATTCCCAGTGAGGATGAACAGTATGAGGATTATGCGAAAATTGTGGATGCAGCCCAAGGCCAATTTGTCACCATCCGAACTTTAGATATTGGAGGGGATAAGTTTATTAGTGGTTTGTCTAATTCGGATGAGCAAAATCCATTTATGGGTTTCCGGGCGATTCGGTATTGCCTCCAAAACCCAGATGTTTTTCTTGATCAACTACGGGCAATTCTTCGAGCCAGTGCCCATGGTCCAGTTCAATTGATGCTTCCCATGATCAGTGGAATTGGAGAAGTGATACGGGCAAAAGAGTTTCTAAGCACCGCTAAAACTCAACTTAAAGAAAAAGGGGTTGCGTTTGATGAAGATATTAAAGTGGGCTGTATGATCGAGACTCCATCCGCGGTGATGATTGCGGACATGCTAGCCGATGAAGTTGATTTTTTCAGTGTCGGCACTAATGATTTGGTGCAGTACCTCCTTGCAGTTGATCGAGTTAACAACCAAATAGCTTATTTGTACGAGCCTCACCACCCCGCTGTTATTCGCTCGTTAAAAACGATTTTTGATGCTGGAAAAAACAAAGGAATTCCGGTGTCTGTTTGCGGAGAAATTGCGGGAGATCCTCATTTTCTTCCTTTATTGCTTGGATTGGGGGTGGATTCAATCAGTGCCAGTTCTCCGCTTCTGCCAGAGCTTAAATTTTTTGCCCGCAGGTTCACCATAGAGGAAGCCAAGAAATTTTCTGAAAAGTTATCATTGATGAAAAGACCTCACGAAATCAAAGAGGCAATGAATTCATTTCACGAAGAAAGGGTCTCCGAAATTACCGCTTAATTTTATTCGTCCTGAAATTTGGAAGCGAATAGCTCTTTCATTTCACTTTCAAACTCGCTGGCAACATTTTGCTCGCATTCAAATTTGAGGTCAGTTCCCTTCGCGGCAGCCAACATCATCAGTCCCATAATGCTTTTGGCATTTACTCTTTCATCTTCCTTGGTGACCCATATCTCTCCTGAGAAACGGGAAGCAATACGGACAATCATAGCAGCAGGGCGGGCGTGTACACCCATTTTGTTGGAAACCTGAAGTACAAATTCGTACTTATTATTCCCGCTGTTTTCATCCGCTTCGCTCATTTAAAAATGATAACAGAGAGTTTTTAAAAAAAAGACAAAGGAAAAGTTTGTAAAAGACCGAGTATCAGAGAGCTTGTGATGGCCGCGGCTAAATCATCCATCATGACGCCCCAACCCTGAGGGAGTTTCTGTAATTTATTAATTCCCAGTGGTTTGACGATGTCAAAAAACCGAAAGAGGATAAACCCAATAGAGAGCCAAAAAACGAGTTGGAGCGGGTTGAGTAAGCTAAGTTCATCCACAAACAAAAAAATAAAGGGGATTACGCAAAACTCATCCCAGATGACAGCACTCGGATCGGTCTGGTTCATGATCTTTTCGGCTTGAGTGCATAGGGGAACCCCTAGGAAAAATAAGGGAATAAAACCTGCAATGATCCAGGAAACTGAAAACTGAAAATACCCCACGAGTAGAGCAAACAGTAATATTCCCACGATTGAGCCCATGGTTCCAGGGGCTGGAAGCTTTTTCCCAATGGGCCCGAGTGTGGCTACATTTACAATGAGAAATTTGTACATCAGTCTTCGTCGAGAAAGAAGCGCCAGTATTTTGTCATGTAAGTAATGCCGGACAGGACGGTTATGAAAGCGGCGAGAATCAGGCTAATCAGGGAAGCTGAATCTAGAATTGAAAGCAGGGACTCATATTGCTCGGGAGCCAAAAAGCTTACAAAGTCAGTAGCGAGGGCTAATTTACACAATATGAGAGAAATACAGGTTAACTGAATAACGGTTTTAAGTTTTCCGACTTTTTCCGCAGCCAAGGTTTTACCTTTGCCGGCGGCGACAAGGCGGAGTCCGGTGATGAGAAGCTCCCTGGATAAAATCAGTAAAATGGGAAAAAGCGTCCAAAGGGGAAGTGCCCCCAAAGCTAACAGGCTGGTAAACATGCCTAAAGTGAGCACTTTGTCAGAGAGGGCATCCATGAATTTCCCAAACTCAGAAACCTGACCAAATTTACGGGCCAACCAACCATCCAACCAATCAGTTAATGCGGCAAACAGAAATAGTCCGAGAGCCAGAGTTCGCGACCATTCGAAGGAAAGTTCCGGCTTGGGATAAAGCAAGCCAATGATCAGTAACATGAATGGAATTCTCGAGAGGGTTAGTAAGTTGGGTAAATTCATCTAATAAAATGAAGTCGTAACCCTTTATTCTTTATATTGCAATCCCAAGCAAGGATGCCTTGAGAGTGGACGTATCTAAATCGAGTGATATGGTGAATCTTTTATGGTTGTCGCTTTATACCCAGGTACATTTGATCCGGTAACAAACGGTCATTTGGATGTTCTGTCCCGAGCATCTAAATTGTTTGATCAAGTTGTTGTGGCTGTTTCTGCCGGGAATTCAGGAAAAGATACAGCCTTTAGCCTGGAGACTCGAATTACCCTGGTTGAGGAAAATATAACCTCTTTTGCAAATGTAACAGTGGAACCTTTCGAAGGGCTGTTGGTGGATTATGCCGCTGCTAAAAAAGCCAAGGTCTTAATTCGAGGATTAAGGGCTGTTTCTGATTTTGAGTATGAATTTCAAATGGCCCAAATGAATAGGCACTTGGATCCTGAGCTTGAAACTATGTTCCTTATGCCCAACGAGAAGTACTTTTTTACCAGTTCTCAACTGATTAAGCAAGTACACCTTTACGGTGACAGAGAAACCCGTCTGGTACCGGAAAATGTCCTCGTCGCCCTTCGAAAGCTTTCAAAAACTAAAGACCTTTAACAAATTACCTTATGAATTCAAATATGGATGAAACAACCCGCAGGAAACGGTCTACTTTCGCCGTGGTTTTTTTGACCATCTTTTTGGATATGGTGGGCTTTTCCGTTTTGTTTCCACTTTTCCCTTCCATGCTTGATCATTATTTAAGCCGGGAAGCTGCGTTGGGGGGTGGCATCGTTACGGATTTTGTTATCTACCTGAAAAGTTTTTCTTTTGAAGGCTTCGACTCATCAAGCTCTTTTCGCTTTGAAACTGTTATATTTGGGGGTGCTCTTGGATCGCTTTACGCGGTCTTACAATTCTTTTTTGCACCTATTTGGGGAAGATGGTCTGATCGAATCGGTCGACGGCCTGTTTTAGTTTACACCTTAGGCGGGACCGCTTTGGGATATGCCCTTTGGATTTTTGCGGGTGACTTTTGGGTTTTAGTGCTTTCCCGGGTACTGGGAGGAATTGCTGGCGGTAATTTGTCGGTGGCAACCGCTGCCATTGCTGATGTAACCTCCCGGAAGTCGAGATCCAAAGGAATGGCCTTGGTCGGGATTGCTTTTGGGCTTGGTTTTATCCTGGGTCCCGCACTAGGTGGATATGCTTCCACATGGGTGCTTGCAGAATCAAGCCAAGGGACCTTTTCCCTGAATCCCTTTTCAGCAGCGGCTTTGATTAGTCTATGCCTTGCCCTGATTAACTGGGTTTGGGTGATCCTGAAATTTAGGGAAACATTGAGTGCGGGGAAAAGAAATGTCACAGAGCAACCAAAACCTGCGATTTTCCAACTTGGTAAGATTGCCAATCAAAATGTGCGAAATACCTGCCTGGTTTATCTTTTTTATATGATTTCTTTCAGTGGTATGGAATTTACTCTCACCTTTCTTGCCGTGGAAAGATTTGATTATGATCCGATGAGCTTGGGGAAAATGTTCTTACTTATCGGGCTAACTTTAATTTTTGTTCAAGGCTTTTTTGTGCGCCGATTTGTTGGGAAAATCGGTGAAAAAAATATGGCAGCATTAGGAATTATTTTAGGATTTATTTCCTTTGTAATTATTTCGCAATCTTTTACATCTTCTATGTTTTACAGCGGATTATTTTTAATGTCTGCAGGCGTTGCTTTAATAAGCCCCACCCTGACAGCCCTTACCTCTTTGCACTCAGGGGAAGAAAATCAAGGTTTTCATCTCGGTGTCTTTCGGTCATCGGGTTCAATGGCTCGAGCCTGTGGTCCTGTCCTTGCCGGCATTGCTTACTTTGCCTGTGGCTCAAAGATTGCTTACTTGTTGGGTGCAGTTATCTTAATTCTCCCTCTTTTTATTATGTTTAAAATTGCTAACCCTAAACAGGAAAAACCCACAAATTCATAACCCGAAAGCTTTTCACTCGCCAAATTAGCTCTAATTATTACTCTAGAGCTTCTAAAAACCTAATCTTGCTCCAAATTATTTACACCCATCTTACTGAATGAATTCCGAAGTTGTCGATCAGTTGGTCGAAAAAGATCCATCCCTTGAATCATCACGCCCTGCCTTAGAGGCAATGAAAGAAGGTGCATGTTGCATCCACCGTAGTTGGGGTTTTGGTCAAATTTCCGGTTTTGATCACGATCGTGGCATGGTATTAATCGATTTCGAAGAAGAGGACAGGAAGAGTCATGCCATGGATCCAGTTTTTTGTATCGGTAAGCTGGAAGTTTTAGCGGATGAACACATCTTATCGAAACACCGGGCCAATCCTTCGGAAATTGAAACCTTGGCCAAGAAGGAGCCCGTGGAACTGATCATTGATATCTTATCTACTTGTGAAGATGGTTGTGCTCAATCGCGTGAAATTGAGAGGGTTTTGGCTTTTTTACTGGGTCCGGTCAAAGGCAAGAAGTGGTGGACTGCGACCAAAAAACTTCTGGTTAAAGACCCTCGTGTTGCCGTCCCAAACAAGAAAACCGAACCTTATGTCTTACGGGACGAGCCGGTCAAGCCTGAGCAGGAAATCCTGCAGGACTTTTTCGATGAGAAGAGGTCCAAGCATAAGATAATTTTGGCAGAAAAACTCTTTGACTTGGCGTCCGAGAAAGAAGACCTGCAGGCGGATTTACCTCAGGTTTTAAGTGAACTTACTGTGGCTATCATGGAAGCCCGAAACTTAAGCCAAGCCGACCGCTTGTATGGTATCTGGGTCCGTAACAATCTCGCCCGTGATGTCGAAGAAGATGTGGAGCAACTTGAGCCTACATCCGCATCGATCTTGGAGGAGTGTAAAGACGACCTTCCTGGGCTTGCCAACCAAATGCCCACCAAGTTTCATCGACGGTTTCTTGACTTGGTTTCCCGTGTTTATGAGGGGGACTGGAAGCCTTTGGTTGTGAACTTACTGCAGAATACAACTTTTAAATTTTCGGGTGAATGTGCTCATTTCTTTGTTGATCATGAAGAGTCCAAACTCCTTGTGTCATCGTTGAACAAAGCATTGGATGAACAAAATTTAAAAGCTCCGGTTTTATTATGGATCCTGAAATTCCGAGATCTTGCCAAATTTAAAAAGGTGTTAAGCCCTTTAATTAATCCGCGTCTTTTGACCGCTGTTTTTTCTGCGATTGACTATGAGTCCCTTCAAAATGCGACTTCCCGTCGAATACCGCTTGCAGAAATTTTATCAGATGACCGCGAATTGTTACCGGATATTTTATCCAAAGGTTCGGCTGAAAATGCCAAAGATCTTGCTCAGGCTCTGCTCCTGAACCCAGGTTTTGAGGACTTAAGTAAGCGCTCCTTGCTTGCTCGATTTATTAAGAGATACCCAGAGATCCAAAGCTTAATCGGTGGCGGTGCTTCTCGGAGTGGTTCTTCAGATGATTCCGCTCCGGTAACCGATGACAGCTTGATTGTCTCTCAGGTAAGTTATGACCAGAAAATGGCTGACCTCGACTTACTGAATAAGGAGAAAATACCGGCCAATTCTCAAGCCATTGAAGCTGCACGCGAGCTTGGTGACTTAAGGGAAAATGCAGAGTACCAAATGGCCAAAGATGAGCAAAAACTATTGCTCGCTCGTCAAGCCGAGTTGCAGACTGATTTGATGAGAGCCAAACCTACAGACTTTACTGACGCCCCCAGCGACATGGTTGGAATCGGATCTATTGTCAATTTGAGTGATTCTAACTCCGGTGAGAATCAAAAGTATGTGATTCTTGGAGCCTGGGACAGTGATCCTGATAACAATATTCTTTCCTACCTGACCCCTCTCGGTCAGCGCCTGCTTGGAAAGAAAAAAGGGGATTCTGTCGAGACTGAGGTGGAAGGAAATGTTCAGAGCTGGAAAATCGAAGGTCTCAGTCGCTGGATAGATTCCCAGTAATTCTGCTTTTCCTGTGTCACTGAATTGTTATTTCAGTGATTCCATATTTTAGTTTGCCAACTTTGGATTGAGTTTAAATTCTTTGGTCTATTCCCATGAAGATTACCGAAATCCTACAACTCCTTTCCGATAGCACTCGCTTACGGATGCTTCGACTTCTTGCCAGGGAAGAACTATCCGTTGCTGAATTACAGGAAATTTTGGAGATGGGGCAATCGAGGATATCATCTCATTTATCCTTGCTGCGCCGAAATCGTATGGTGGTGGACCGCAAAGATGGGAAAAAAACTTACTATGCTCTCAGTTTAGATAAATCCTCTAAATTTGACATGGTCAGGTTTGCCCTTTCCGCAGATTCTGAGGAAGACTTTTGGGAAGGCGATCAATCGGGACTGCTTCGTATACTGGAGCGTCGCCGCCGTGAGAGTGAAAAATATTTCGATGAAGTTGCGGAACGGTTAGGCAAGCACTATGTTCCAGGGCGTTCATGGGAGTCGATAGGCCATTTTTTGCTCCACCTTGTCCCTCACATAACCATTGTTGACTTAGGGGCAGGTGAGGGGATGATCTCTCAGCTCCTTGCTGAGAGAGCGAGAAAAGTTTATTGCATTGATAGCTCCAGGAGTATGGTTCGGGTGGGGAAGGAATTGGCCAAAAAGAAAAATCTTTCAAACTTAGAATACAAGCAGGGGGATATTGAAAAAGTTCCCCTCGGAGATAGCACAGTCGATTTGGCTCTCATGAGTCAGTCTCTACACCATGCCCAACATCCAGAGAAGGCCTTATCTGAAGCCTTTAGAATATTAAAACCTAAAGGCCAGTTGATCATTTTAGACCTCAAAAAACACCAATTTGAACAGGCCCGGGATGCGTATGGGGACTTGTGGTTGGGCTTTGGGGAGAATGATCTTTACCGCATGATGAAAAAAGCTGGATTCAAGCGCACAAAAGTGGAAACAGTCGCTAAAGAAACGAAAGAGCCTTTTTTTGAAACAATTCTTGGGATGGGGGAATGTCCTTAGTTTTTGACTTCTTCCAAGTGTTTAAGTGGGCTACGCCTGCCATAGCCAAAGAAACGAGCTAATTTTACAGCCACACTTTTAAAGTCTTCCAGGATCAGGTACAGGCAGGGCACCATGAGCAGGGTGATGAAGGTGGCAAATAAAACGCCAAATCCTATGGCAATAGCCATGGGTTTAAGGAATTGAGCCTGTAGGCTGCGCTCGTACAAAATCGGAAGCAACCCAACAAATGTAGTGAGGGAAGTAAGCAGGATAGCCCGAAAGCGTGCCATGCCCGCCAAGCGTGCCGCCTCAAATATCGAAGTCTCTTTGGCTCTTTGATTCACGTAATGGACGAGGACAAGGCTGTCATTAATCACCACACCAGTAAGGGCAACAAGTCCAAAGTGAGACAGCTGGCTTAGGGGTAGTCCAAATAGATAATGACCCAGCACTGCACCGATTAAACCAAAGGGAATAACAGACATTATTAAAAAGGGCTGAATGTAGGAACGAAAAGGGATGGCCAGCAACGCATAGATCACAAAGAGGCATATGCCTCCAGCCTGGGCTAAACCGGAATCACTTTCCTCCTGCTCCTTCTTTTCCCCGACAAAGGAAAATCGAAGGTTGGGGAACTCAGACCTCAGGGCAGGAATAAAATTTTCCCCAAGTTCCTGTTCGATCCGGGGAATTTGGGCGACGCCTTTATCCGCAGAAGTTTGGACATTTATAATCCTGGAGCGGTCGGTTCTTTTAATCGTGGGATACCCTTTGCCCAGCTCAATGGTTGCAACCTCTTCAAGGGGTGCCTCCACCCCGCTGGGTGTTCGCACCCGTAGACTGCTAAGAGCAGTGAGTGTCTTCCGGTCTGCGAGCGGATAGCGGAGCATTACCTTTACCTCATCCCGTTCCCGTTGGATCCGTTGAATTTCCTGGCCGTAGTATGCCTGCCGCACCTGCCTGCCCAGGTCGGACTGGGTTAAGCCTAGAGCACGACCATTATCGGTAAGCTTAATCTTCATCTCCCTTTTCCCTCCGGAATATGTGTCAGAGATATCGAAAAGGCCTTGGTATGTTCCCAGTTTCGACTTTAATTTTTCCGCAGCCCGACTCATATCATTGAGATGAAAGCCTGCAATCTCCACATCAATCGCGGTTCGGCTTCCACCCGCGGCCACATCCCCAAAGTATAATTCTTTAACACCCGGTAGTGGTCCGATTCGTTCCCGCCAAAGGGCAGAAATTTGCGGGGCAGACCGGGTTCGGTCTTCGGACTTGATTAGTTCAACACTGATTTCACCAAGGTTGGATCCTGATACTATATTGGATGAACTCTTAGGACCTCCCGAGAAAGGTTGGGCACCCATGGTTTTCATGACATGCATAAAGGGGTTGGGTTCGCCTTCGGCTTCCAAGTATTGGACCACCGCAAGTCTTGCTTTCTCGAGTTCTTTCAGGGCTTTTTCTGTGGTAGCAGCAGGGACTCCATCCTGCATGGAAATTTTAACGGATATATAGTCGGATGGAACCGGAGGTACACCCCGAATACTCGGAACATGGCCACCTATGATAAGCCCCATGGTTACAGCAAAAAGGCCAAGGAACAAGCTGAGGGTTAGGTAGCGCCACTCCAGGCACTTTTGAAGGAAGGGCTGGTATACTTTTTCGATGAAGGATTCCAAGCCTTTCGAGACTCTACTTTGAAGACGGGCCAGCCAATTGGTGGGAAGCTTATCAAAACGGCAAAGACTGAGGTGATAAGGCAGGATAAATTTTGACTCGATCAAGGAAAAGAAGAGGGCAGGGATAACCACCAATGGAATGTCTTTCATGAGCTTGCCCAGCCAGCCTGGTAGAAAGAGCATGGGTACAAAAGCAACCATGCTGGTGAGGATGGCAAATGTTACCGGCATTGCGACTAAATGGGTTCCTTTGATGGAGGCTTGGAGAGGTTTTTCTCCCTTTGAGCCTAAGGTGTAGACAGATTCGCCCACAACAATGGCATCATCGACTAAAATTCCCAGAACCACTATGAAGGCAAATAAAGATACGAGATTAATCGATGCCCCCACTAGGCCCATAGTGGCGAAGGCACCCATAAACGATATCGGAAGCCCAAGGGCAACCCACACAGCCAAGGAGGGGCGAAGGAAAAGTGATAAAACGAGAAATACCAAAAGCAGCCCCTGCAAGGCATTACGGATCATCATTTCAAGCCTGCCTTCAAGGTAATAAGAGGAATCCTGCCAGATTGTCATGGTTATACCCTCAGGGAGGCTTGCGGAGGCATCTTTTACATAAGCATTAACTTTATCAGAGATATCGAGAGGGCTCTGTTTTCCGACCCTGAATATGCGAAGAGTAACCGCAGGCTCACCTGAAAAACGGGTGTACAGTGACTTATCCTCAAATCCATCTTTCACTTCGGCAATCTCGTCCAGGGTGACATTGGATCCATCCGGGGAGGTGAGGACAGGCATCTGCTGGAATTGTTTTCCGTCATGGGCTTTTCCCATAGACCGGAGGAGGGTTTCTCCGGAAGGAGTACGAGCCACACCACCAGGGGTATCAATTGAACTTCTTTGGATCGCCCGGGCAACTCCATCAAAGCTCATTTCGTACTCTCGGAGTGCATCTTCCGATACCTCAATGCCAATTTCAGGTTTTCGGATTCCGGCGATTTCAACCTGAGTGATACCGGGGAGGTTTGTGAGCTCATCAAGTGTCTTGTCCGCTAGATTGCGAAGAGATTTTTCATCACAGTCGCCATGGATAGCCAGGGCCAAAACCCGACGTTTTTGTGTCGCCACTTCCACCATTGGCTTTTCCGCTTCTTCAGGAAAATTTAGAATGGAGTCCACGCGAACCTTGATTTCATCCGCCAAAAGCTTGGCATCTTTACCGCGACTAACTTGCACACTGACTACGCCAAGGTTTTCACGGGCAAAAGATGTCATTTCTTTGATCCCGTCAAGGTCCCATATTTTTTCCTCCACCTGTTTGCATATCCCGTCTTCAACTTCTAGGGGGGCAGCCCCGGGGTAGGGGACTGAAATCGTGACCAAATCGAGGTCAAAATCAGGAAACAATTCCATTTTGAGGGCCCGGATGGAGAAAAAGCCGGAAATAACAATGATTCCCATGAGGAGGTTGGCGGCAACCCCGTTTCGTGCAAACCAGGCAATCATTGGGCAGTTTGGTTATGATCAATTGAAGGGTTAACCACTCTTACCTCCATACCATTGGCAATAATTTCAATGGGAGTAATACAAACTTTTTCTCCGTCTGAGAGACCCGCACTTACCCAGACTTTTTTGCCCGAACGGTGGAGGGTTTCAACTTCCTTGATGCGGAGACGATTATCTTGATCAACCGTCAGGATGGTGTTTTGGGTACGGAAAGCAGAATCAGGTATGACAAATACATCCCGAGATGCACCGCGTAAGCGAACTTTTACAAACTGACCAACCGAGAGGGGCTCTGGTATTTTTTGGGGAGTGAAGGGATTGGCGAAACAATTTTTCACCAAAGCGACGAGTTTAGTTAGCCTGGTTTGAGAGTCCACCACGCCTTCCGACCTTTCAAGCTTTCCCTGGTGTATCGTCTTTCCCTTTTTATTTAAAACCTCCACTTGCACAGAAAAGCCCTTTTTGTTTTGAAAACCGTCGGTGAACCCAAGGAAATTCATCTCTGTCTGACTTAGGGAAAGGAAGACCTCGGCAGCATCAAGGGCGTAAATTTCAGCTAATGCGGAGGGGGAACCTGAACCGACTTGCTGCCCTACATCAACCATTGTTTTCAGGATTCGCCCCTGGAATGGAGCCTTTACCAGAGCTCTGGCTAAATCCCTTGTAGCTTTGTTCAATTTTGCCTCCGCTGCCTTTGCTTCCGCTTGTGCCTTTTGTATCTGGGGCTTTCTTTTAACGAGGTCCGAAGCGAGAGACCAGTCGCGGGTTCCCCACTCAATCTTCGCTTGCTTGGCCAGTTCAAGTTCCTGGACGAGTTGTAAATGGGTACGGCTTACATTCGCATTCGCTTCGGCCAAAGCTGCTTTTAAATTGGTGTCCTCAATCTTGAGTAAGAGTTCTCCCTTATTGAAAAAACCACCGGTGTGAAATGATTGAGCTGAAGCTTTTTCATTTGTAATCGGGGCAATATCTTCAATTACTCCAGGAACTTCGGCAATTAAAGTTGTCAAGGTTTGCGGTCTGACCGTACCGAACGTGTTGATACTGGAACGAAGATTAACTTGGCGGGCTTCGATGACCTCGACAAAAGGAATTTTCTTTACCACCTCTTTTGCTTGGGGTTCAGGACGCATGGTGATCAAGATTCGGGATGCGAAAAGCAAAGCACCCAAAACAAGCACGGGAAGAATTATTTTTTTCATGGTTCAGTTTGCAGGGCAGGTAGCCCAATGCCTAAAAAGAGATTAACACGGTTAATTGCACGCTGTTTGCGAATGTTCAATAGACTGCTCTCAGAATCAAAAAACCTCCGCTGTGAGTCTAAGGCATCAAAGATATCTTGAAGTCCACTTTGGTACCGGTCCCAACTAATTTGAGCTGCAGATTTTGCCGCGGTTGAAGCTGTTTGCAAATACGCTTCCTCAGCTTGAAGCCTGCTTTCATTGAAAAGAAGGTTTTCGACTTCAGTAAAAGCCCGTAAAGCCGTGGCCCGGTAGTTGGCCAGGGATGACTGCTTGAGGGCATCGGCTCTCCGAATTTGGGCTTTGATCCGACCACCCTGAAAGAGTGGCTGTGTCAGGGATCCGCCAACTTCCCAGGTCTGAAATTGATTATCGAGTAAATCCTCAAAGTTTTCCGCCCGGCTTCCGGGACCTCCGGTAATCGAAAGGGAAGGAAGCCGACTAAGGCGGGAGGCAGATAGATCAAAGCCGGATGCTTCAAGCTGGAGACGGGACGAAATAATATCAGGTCTGTTTTCCAGGGCAGTGGTGGGAGTGGAGGGTAATGCAAGCAAACTTAGCTGGGGAAGTTCCTGGGAAACATTCCAGTCTAGTTCCCCATCCGGGTAGACACCAAGGAGAGATTGAAGATTTCGAATGGATTGGCTTTTGGCCCGCAGGCGCATCGAGTGCGAGGCTTGAGCACTGGCAAAAGCACTCGTGGCCAAGTCATTTTCGAGGGAGGTGGCCAGCCCTTTTTGGAAGCGGTTGGCCACAAAGCTCTGGTTGGTGCCAAAAATTTCCATGGTTTGCCGGGCCAGAATAGTTTGCTGGTGGTTTTCAATGATCTCAAACCAGGTTTTGGCCACTTGGCCAGCAATGGACAAACGGGCCCCTTCATAATCCTGGGATGCCCTTTCAAAGTGTTTTTTAGCAGACTCTTTCTGAGACTTCAGCTTTCCCCATAAGTCAATTTCCCATCCGATATTGAGCCCCGCATTAAAACTGTTACTGGTAAAGGAAGTGCTCCCATTGGGTAAGTTGAAACCGATTAAATTGCGTTTACTCCGACTTCCTGAAACTCCCAGGTTGGCCTGGGGCGAAAGATTAGCACCGATGATGACTGCTTCTTCGCCGCGTGCAAGAGTCTGTTCTGCCTGGGATATCAGCAGTGGGTTCCCGCTCCAGGCTGTTCTTATCGCTTCGGAGAGCAAGGGATCATTAAAAGTATCAGCCCAGAAAATTTGCTTTTTGGATTCGCTGATATTTGTGTCCCAGGAAGCCCATCTATCCGGAACATCTTCAAAGGGTTTGGGGCTTTTTTTATCCGGTTGATGGGAAACGCAGCCTGAGGTGATCAGGGCCAAAACGAAAAGATAGAGTATGGAGGAAAACTGTTTCATGGATTTTGGCTTTTGATCCCTGCCTCAAACCCGTGGGTAACAAAAAGAATTAAGCGACTTATCATAGAGCTGGTATCATTTTCATCACAGCGTCCTTGTGAGAAATGGTGAAGTCTTCGGTGTTGAGCCAGGGCACCCAGCATGGAAGAGATGGCAAAGTGTAAATTCCAGCATATATCTTCCTTTGCTGTGTCTGGGTGAGCCAGGCAAAGTTCATGAATAAAAACTTCACAAAGTTCTCCAAAAAAACGCCGGTGCATTTCTTGAATAAAAGATTCAGGTTCAGTAAAACTGCGGGCCACGATTTGGGCAAGAGTCTTGCGGTTATGAATACTTTTGGAAATTTCTTCCCCAATGGGAGCGATCAGGGCTTCAAAGATGAGATGTGAGGATAGTGCCTTCCCTCCGGATTTCGCTTTGGCATTTGCAAGGTATTGCCTTCTGCGCTCGTTAATTGGGCATATTCGGCACTGAAGCATTTCCATGACCAGGGCTTCCTTTGATCCAAAGTGATAATGGGCAGCGGCGAGGTTGGTGTTTGATTGTTGCGATACTTCACGAAGGGTAAGACCGCCAAAACCTCGTTTGGCAAAAAGGGACTCAGCCGATTTGAGGAGCCTTTTACGGGTGGATTGTTTTGGTTTTGAGAGGTCTAAGAGATTCACTTTCGTCTTGTCTTAAACATTTGTTTGAAATTTACAAGCCCAGCCCACTTTTTTCTTTGGGTGGATAATCCATATGTTTAAAACAAGCATATCCGTGGTAGCATGGTTTGAAGTTTCACCATATGGATTGTTTTCAATTGCTGGTTGGCAGAAGGAATCGATAACAGGGAACCCTGCTTTGGCGTTGACAAAATCATGGAATTTCGGTTTTTTGATCCTTTTCTCGCAATTTCCCTCTACACTTTACGAAGAACAGAAATGATCAAGATCCGCTTGCAAAGACACGGTGCCAGACACGCACCCTTTTATCGTATGGTAGTCGCGCCATCGACATCACGCCGCGACGGGAGGTTTATCGAAGTCCTCGGTACCTACAACCCACAAGCCCATGCCCGCTCGGAAGAGTTAAAGCTGAAGATGGAAAGGGTTGACCACTGGCTTCAAGTGGGAGCACAACCTACGGATACAGCCAAGAGTTTAATTAAACAGGGACGACTTAGCCCAGAGGAATGGCTTGAGCGTGCTGAAAAGAAAACCAAAGCCAAAGCGGAGCGTACCAAAAAGAAAAACGCCCCTGTAGTTGAAGAGTCTGCCCCTGTTGAGGAAGCCAAAGCTGAAGATACACCTGTGGAAGTTGCCTCGAAAGAAGCTGAGCCTGAAGCAAAGGAAGCGCCGGTAGAAGAAACCAAAGAAGAAAAAGCTGCGGAACCTGAAGCCAAAGAGGCAGAAAAGGAGACTCCAAAAGAAGACCCGGTGGCCGAGGAATCCAAGGAAGATAAGGAGTCGGAGGCATAATTATCATTTCGCCTCTTTCTCTCTCACTATGTTCTTAATTGGTGCCCATGATTCGTATGATGAGCCCAGCTTTGCGTTTCGACGTCCTTTCTCTTTTTCCCAAATCAGTTGACGGGTTTGCGGAAGAAAGCATTTTAGGCAAAGCAGTCGACCAGGGGCTTATTGAAATCAACTCCTTAGACCTGCGCAGGTGGGCCGAAGGAAAGCACCGTGAAACCGACGATCGCCCTTTTGGCGGCGGGGCAGGAATGGTTCTCAAGCCTCAACCTATCTTTGATGCAATTGAGGAAATATCCACGGAGCATACCCAGGTTATTTATGCAACCCCCGATGGAGAACCTTTTACCACGGAAATTGCCAAGGAATTGTCTGGCGAAACCCACCTTGTCTTTCTCAGTGGTCACTATGAAGGCATTGACCAACGGGTTCGCGATCATGCAGTTCACCGAGAATTAAGTATTGGGGATTATGTGATAACCAATGGCACATTGGCCTCTGCGGTCATGATCGATGCCATATCTCGCCATATTCCTGGAGTATTGGGGGATCCTGAGTCTTTGGAGAATGAATCATTTGAATCCAACCTACTTTCACATCCACAATACACCCGTCCGCATGACTTCAGAGGAATGAAAGTTCCTGAGGTTTTACTTTCTGGTAATCACCAAGATATTTCTGATTGGCGTGAAAACCAGCGAAAGATAAAAACTGAGCTTATCCGGCCCGATTTATTGAAAGCTAATACACAAACTTAACAACGAAGAATTATGAACAATCAATTACTGGACGAAGTTACCAAAGAGTATTTAAAAGAACGCGAACCTTTCAAGGTTGGAGATGGTGTAAATGTGCATGTTCGAGTTCGAGAAGGTGAAAAAGAAAGAATTCAGATTTTTAAGGGTATAGTGATTGCCCGCAAAGGATCCGGTATTCATGAGACTTTCACCGTTCGCCGAATTGCTTCAGGCGTTGGCGTTGAAAGAGTTTTCCCAGTTAATTCTCCCCTGGTCGACAAGGTGGAGGTTGATCGTGAAAGTATCACCATGAGGTCCCGTTTGTATTACCTGCGTGACCGTATTGGTAAAGAAGCGATCAAGGTAAAAGAAAAGCGTTTGTACGAAGCTAAAAGAAAAGGGAAATAACTTCCCCTCTTGTTCTCTTGAGCTGCTTTGGTGTAAGTCACTTGCACCTAAGTTGTTCGTAAAAGGTTGAGACGCTTCGGAGATAAGAAAGCCCGGAGCAAGCTGTTTCCGTCGGCATAAGTTATATTTTGTTGTTTTGCCTCCAGGATTTCTTTGTAGATAGTGATTAGTCTATTCCCGTATTCGATAGGGGAAAACTGTTGCTTCACTGCGGTTTGGTTGCGTTGAATATCGCCTTCATCTGGAATGGTGAGTGGATATTTTTCACGAACAAAGCTTAGCTCATCGGTTGATCTGAGAATCTTGCGTAGGATTTGCTGCTGTAATTTTTCATCAAGCCTGCCGTAATCAACTTGTCCTTCTTTTACAAAAGATTGATAAGCCTCCTCTAAACTACCTGGTGGAAGTGGTATCTGGTAACTGGAATAAAAAGCTTCAAGCGCGATTTGAATTTCTTTTCTCAAAAGACCGGGTTCATCAAGCAAAGCAAGGTTTACATCGCACCTGTTGTAAAGGTGAGAGAGGTCAATTCCAAGTGTTGTAAAATCCGAGGTTATTTCCGGCAGGTTCCTGCCGCAAAGTCCTTTTCCGTAGGTCCAGGGTTCAAGAAAGCCGAGCCCGAACCCCTCCGCTACACTGGTGGTAACAATTGCCTTTGCATGACCCACCATTTGGGGAAAGCTCGCAGTGCAATCCTCTCCTAAGCCAAAGCTCAGGTTAAGGTTTTGATTGGCCGCAAAATCCTTCCACTCCTTAAATTGCTCTTCAAAGTTTGGGTTGGTGGGACCAAGACTGTTGGCAAAATATTTATCCGGATGGGAGGCTGCGAGAAGGGCGAGTTCCCCCAAGTTTTTCCGACGAACTGCCCGCACGGGATAAAGATACAGGTTGTCAGGCAAGTCAGGACAGTTTTTTCCTTGTGATAAGCTGTCACTGAGAGGAACGGCATTTGCCAGAAGGTGGGCTTTGCCTGGTAATCCGGATAACATCTGTTGCAGGAAGGACAAGTCACGGTGATTAAGGGCTGCGTAGTGTATACGCTCTGAACTTGGATAAGTGGTAGGGTAACAACTTTGAAGGCATTGATAATTTCCGGGCCTTCCGTCTTCCGCAAAGTCATGGGGGTGCAAAAGCATGAAAGCCCCCTTCTTAGCCAATACATTAAGGGCTGGGGGTAGGGATGGGTTTTTACCCAGGGAGTGATTGTGGATATGCCATATGTCGGGGGTTCCCCCGAGGCACTCCCGGGCACTCCGCTCCAGTCTCTCTGCTAAAATATCTGGATCAATGGCTTGTTCCGGCAGGGCATAGTCCAGGCCTTCCACAACCCTGGTGTTTGTAAGGGAAGTACCGGGATAAGCACGACCGCTTAACACTGCGCTTTCAATCGCGGTGCCCGCCGATTCCCAGGCTTGAAGAGTGTTCTCGATTACCCGGGTTACTCCGCCGGGCTGCAGGTGGTAATGAACAATGGCAACTTTCATTCCATCTGGGCTTTGATTATCCCGCTTTATTTGTTTCGGTTGCGGTAGCCTTCGATTTCGATCATGGGCGGTCTTTCTTCTTCGACCACTTTCTGCACAACCTGATTGTAAACGCCATCTTCCACTTCAAACCTACGATAAAAAGTTTCCATGTCAGGCATTTGGTCAATTTTACCCTGGGCATGGAGCCGGTTGAAAAAAGTTTGAAGGATTCCAAAGCTCATTTTACCCAAGGCATTGGTGGTTTGATTACGGTGAACTCTCCGGTCAAGGTCAGTCTGGGCGAAAGCTTCCAAGCCATATTTTTCATAGAGATCAAGCAAGTGAGAAGTTTCAACACCATATCCTATGGGGAAGGGGATCATCTCCAATACTTCCCGACGGGCTGCGTATTCACCAGACAAAGGCTGTACCACATTGGTAAGTTCAGGGTAAAAAAGAGAAAACAGGGGGCGGATTAAAATCTCAGTAACCCGTCCCCCACCACTTGAGCGTAACCCGGATGAGTAATTCAGGGGCCGATCGTAGAATGCCTTTACGTAATGAACTTCATCCCTTCGAATGAGGGGAGCGACCAAGCCATAAACAAAGCGGGGGTGTATATTGGAAATATCTGCATCCACATAGCAAATAATATCACCTTTTAATTGATGAATAGCTTTCCAAAGGTTTTCTCCTTTGCCCCGCTTATCTCCCACTTCGGGTAAAATATCAGAAGCGAGGTAAACATCCGCCCCAAAGTTACTCGCAACCTCAAGGGTTTTGTCCGTTGAGCCGGAGTCTATCACCGCAAACTCATCAATTAATGGATAGCGTTCCATTAACTCGGATCGAAGAATGAGTACCTCTTTCCCAATAGTTTTCTCTTCGTTTAATGTGGGGATGCAAAGAGAAATTTTAAGTCCCTTTTTTTCCTTTTCCTCCACTAGTTTTAAAATATCCCAAAACTCTCCGTGATGGAAAGTATTGTTATCCAGCCATTTTTGATTATTTCCGGTCATGATTCGCAAAGTCCAAGGTCAATTGCTCGAATAAGAGTGATGAATTGAGCCATCCCTGAATAAAGGGGCTCAAGCTTTATTGTTTCATTCGTTTCCCGAAGGTTTTCGGCTGAGGTCAGGCCCAGGGTAACCCCGGGATGTCCTGCCAAAATGATAGAGTTCAGGTCTCCAGTACTTGGGTCAACTGCTGGGGTAATACCGGCTTCACTCATGATACTACGGGTAGTCTTGACCAGAGGGTGGGTGAATGGAATACCACAGTTTTTTCTTTTGGCGACGACTTCCATCTGAACCACGAGACCCGTTTCCATGGAATATTGCTCACATAATTCATTGACCTGTGTTTCCATTTCATCCACGACATCGTCCCCTTCACTGGAAATTTCAAACCGCAACCTGCCGCTGCGGGGAGAGGTATTAAAGCTGGAACCGGAATGAATTTCGCCAAAGGCCATTTTTGTTTTCGGCTCCTTGGGTACCGGGATTTCCATTATCTGGCTAACCAATCGGGTAAGGTGAGATATGGCACCTGCGGCCCCAAATCGGTTCCAGTCATAATTACCGGGCAGGTTGAGATTGATCTGGCCCCGTAAGGCACCCAGTCCCGAGTAGCTAAGTCTGCCCTGTTCGGCACCTTCTACACAGATACCCGCACGGATAGGGCGTTGCTTGGTTTCCAGGAAACCACGAGATCCTTCGAGGTTGGCCACCCCAAGGCTCTTGGTATTGATCAATAACAAAAGATCATCTTTTAAACGGATCCCCAATTTGTCCAACAGTTTGGGGAGACCGACTATGGCCGCCATTCCAATGGCATTATCTGCAATGCCCGGGCCGGTTATATAGTCTGAGCCAACATTGAGAACATGGCGGACATCAGACCCAAAAACTGAGTCTGCATGGGCCATTGCTAAAATGGAGGATGACCCTTCAGATCCGGGCAAAATCCCGGAAGCGTTACCAAATTCATCAATACCTGGATCTTCGAGTCCATTTTCACGGAAGCGGTCGAGTGCAAGCCGTACCCGATCTTCTTCCCCAAAGGTGGGAGATGGTATTTCCCCTAACAAAACCGCATCGGTTAAGTAAGTTTCTCGATTCTCCCGTAAGCTTTCGATCAGTGCGGGAATTTCTTTAAGTAAAGTTTCTAAGGCTGCGTCCTTAGTCATTGTTTCAATAGTCATTACCTTCGAACTATGAAAATCTCGGCTAAGATGCCACGTTAAACTTTTAATTCTTTTTTTATTGGTTGAAAAAAGGGCTCGTATCCTGCATCACCCAAAAGAGAAAGAAAATCTCTTCCTCACACTTTATTATGTCAAAGAATATTGGATTCATCTCAACTCGTTTCGCCGGCCAGGACGGCGTATCCCTTGAAAGTGCAAAGTGGGCGGAAGTGCTTTGGGAAGATCGCCATGTAAGTTATTGGTATAGTGGAGAAAGTGACCGGGATCCGGACATAAGCTTTGTGGTCCCGGAAGCATACTTTGGCTTTGCTGAAAATCAGTGGATTAACGAGCGTATATGGGGTGCAGGGAAACGGGATCGATTTGTGAGCGAGCGAATCCGTGCCCTGGCTGATTATATCAAGAGTTCACTCTATCGGTTTGTGGATAAATTTAATATTGATATCCTCATCCCCCAAAACTGCCTGGCCATTCCCATGCACCTTCCTTTGGGCATTGCAGTGACTGAATTTCTTTCCGAAACCAGATTGCCTGCGATTGCCCACCATCATGACTTTTTCTGGGAACGTACCCGTTTTTCGGTAAACTCGGTGCCTGAGTACCTCGATATGGCATTTCCTCCGAAACTTCCCAATATGAGGGATGTTGTCATTAACCAGGAGGCACAGGAACAGCTTGCCCTGCGCAAAGGGTCCTCTTCCCTGGTCATTCCCAATGTTTTTGATTTTGATAACCCTCCAGATCAGGCAGATAGTTATGCGGCGGATGTACGTTCTGAGCTTGGGCTTGCTGAGGATGATTTTTTCATCCTTCAACCGACTCGAGTCGTCCCCCGCAAAGGGATTGAGCAGGCGATCAAGTTGGTGAGCCTGCTCAAGGACCCGAAGTGCAAATTAGTGATTTCTCACGAGGCTGGTGATGAAGGCTACGAATACCTGGGGATGTTGGAGCAATTAGCAAAGGAGGAAAATGTTGATATGCGGGTGGTCGCTCACCGGGTAGGGGAAGTGCGGCAACGGGATTCTGAGGGAAGAAAAATATACACCCTTTGGGACCTCTACCACCATGCCGATTTTGTAACCTACCCGAGTACTTATGAAGGGTTTGGTAATGCTTTGCTTGAGGCAATTTATTTTCGCAAGCCAGTTCTTATCAACCGGTATTCCATTTTCGTGCGGGATATTGAGCCCAAAGGTTTTCGCCTTCTTACCATGGATGGCTTTGTCACCCCATCGATCGCCAAACGGGTGGAACAGATTTTACATGATGCCGAGTTACGAGAAGAAATCGTAAATCATAATTACGAAGTGGCTCGCCAATTTTATTCCTACTCCACGGTTCGTGGAAACCTTCGGGCCTTTATCGCCAGTCTTACCGGGTATTGATTTATGCAAACATCTTCTCCTAATTCTGCCATCAAGCACATATCCAGTGCCAAATTAAAAACCATTCGTCGACGGCTTTCCGGTCTCTATGGAGTTGGGCAGGCAGACGCTCTGCTTGAACGATTTTATCTGATGATTGGCCGTTACGGAATAGGAGT
Source organism: Opitutales bacterium (assembly GCA_965661905.1). Taxonomy (GTDB): domain Bacteria; phylum Verrucomicrobiota; class Verrucomicrobiia; order Opitutales; family Seribacteraceae; genus Seribacter. The sequence goes on along the minus strand of CBFIFQ010000003.1, from coordinate 21,412 downwards.
GCAAGCCAATCGCAAAGTTCCCGAACTTACGCAGCGGGATACCATGCTGATTACCTATGCCGATATGGTGTCGACGGAAGGGGAGCATCCATTGTCCACCTTGCGTGCCTTTTGTACTGCCCGACTGAAAGGGGCGTTTTCCACGGTGCACCTGTTACCTTTTTATCCCTGGACATCCGATGATGGTTTTTCGGTGGTTGATTATCGAAAAGTGGACCCGAGATATGGCACCTGGGAAGATGTTTCCAAATTTGCTGAGGAATTTGACCTGATGTTTGACCTTGTGTTAAATCATTGTTCATCCAAAAGCCCATGGTTTAAGGAGTGGGTTTCAGGTGTGGAACCGGGCCGGAATTATATCATGGAGGGAGATGAAAAAGCCGACTTATCTGCGGTTGTACGCCCCCGGGCGACCCCTCTGCTTACCCCATATCAGACGCGTGGCGGGGAGAGATTGGTTTGGACAACCTTCAGCGCAGACCAGGTGGACCTGGACTGGACAAGCCCGGATCTGCTCTTTGAATTCCTGGATATCATTCTTTATTATGTATCCATTGGCTGTCGCATTCTTCGATTGGATGCGGTTGCTTTTCTCTGGAAAAAAATTGGAACCAATTGTTTGCACCTCCCTGAGACTCACCAGGTCATAAAACTAATTCGAAATTTCCTGGAGGTTGTTGCCCCTGAGGTTGTAATACTGACTGAGACGAATGTACCTCATCAGGAAAACATTTCTTATTTTGGGAAAGGGGATGAAGCCCATGCGGTTTACCAGTTTTCATTGCCCCCGCTCTTGCTTCATGGGCTCCTTCGGGGCACAGCATCCAAGCTGACGGAGTGGGCTACTAACTTGGCCCCACCTCCCAAAGGTTGTCATTTTCTAAACTTTACAGCCAGCCATGATGGCATAGGCATGCGACCCCTGGAAGGGATTTTACCCCAAGAGGAAATCCTTGATTTAGCTGAAGAGATCAAAGACAAGGGCGGCTTTGTATCGATGCGAAAAATGGAAGACGGGTCGGAAAGCCCTTATGAATTAAATTCCACCTTTTCCTCGGCATTGGGGGATCCGGAAAACGAAAAACTCGGTCAGGCCCGTTTTCTCTGCTCCCAGGCTGTTGCCCTGGCCATGAAAGGAATACCTGCGGTCTATTTCCATTCTCTTTGCGGTACCCCAAATAATTTGGAGGGCGTTAAGGAGACTGGCCAAAACCGAACGATTAACCGTAAAAAATGGGACCTTGAGGAGTTGGAAAAAGTGGTAGATGACGAAAAATCAGCATCGGCTGAAGTCTTTGCATGGTATACCCGTACATTACGATGCCGTGCTTCCTCTCCCGCTTTTCATCCGGATGCACCTCAGCGGGTGTTGGACTTGGGTTCTTCCGTTTTTGCATTGGAAAGAAAGTCCGTCGATGGGAGCCTCACCGTGCTCTGCCTGTTTAATTTTACTTCCGAAGATTTGAAATTGGAGTCGATGGAGACCCTGCATCAGAATTTCCCTGATGGTAAAGCCCGTGATTTAATCGGTGGAGGTGAGGTTTCATGGGGAAAAGACTCCCTTTCCTTGCGGCCTTATCAGGCCCTTTGGCTGTCGAGCAATTGAACCTCCTGCTTCTTGATCAACAGGTAGCAAACCTAAACCTAAGGAGAGATGATCCAAGGTTTAGCCACCTCAGGAATACCCTCGCGGTAAGCACCGGTGATTGGATTGACCTTGCGGTACAGAATGGGCCCAAAGGCAAGGGAAAGGTCATAAAAGAAATAGACGGCAGTATTACTTTGGATATTACATGGCTTCCGGTTCACCCGCCTGATTGTTATCCTATTTCTCTGGTCGTGGGGCTGGCTCGCCCTCAGACCTGTCGTAAGATCCTGGAGCAGGCGACAGCCCAGGGAGTCTGCTCCTTTTCTTTTTTTGAAGCAGATAAAGGGGAGGCTTCATATGCACAAAGCAGGTTGTGGACAAGCGATGAGTGGAAAAGAAAAATTGAAGCAGGAGTCGCCCAGTCCTTTTCAAGCTCGGTTCCAGGTTGTTCCCTTTTTTCAAATTTGGGTGAAGCCCTGGAACAGGAAAAGAAAAAAAGGGCCACGGGTATTGCCCTTGATAATTATGAAGCGACTGGCTCATTACACGCTCACTTGAAAGGGCGGTCGAAAGAATATGTTCTTTGCCTCGGGGCGGAGAGAGGATGGTCGGATCGGGAAAGAAATTTGCTGCGAAAATATGGGTACTTCCTTCTCCACCTAGGGCCCCGTGTTCTCCGTGTAGAAACCGCAGTGGTTGCGGCGTTAGGAGTGATTTCCGGAAGTTTCTACAGCTAGGCAGAAGGGCTGGGAGAAAAAAGCCGAAAGCTTGGTGATCCTTTTTTTTCTTTTCCTAAGACTTTAATTTTTTCCCAACCATTGAATACCGATAAGGCTTCCATCGGAGCTTCATGGATAAGCAGTGTATTCGCATGCACAAAATGATTGATGAGGAGGAGGGTAAAGATTTTTTCTCCGATCTTGGGAAATTCTGGATAGGGGGGGTCCAGGAAAATAATATCGTAGGAGTCCTGTTCCTTCTTGAGGAAATCAATGGCATCCCAGTTGGTAAAAGAGGCGGCAGATTTGCAAAGATTCGCACTTTTTTGAACCTGCTCAAAATTATATTTTAAATCCCGGTAAATCTTTCGGTGATTTTCCACGAAATGCACAGATTTTGCACCCCGGCTTAAAGCTTCGAGACCATAAGCACCCGATCCCGCAAACAGATCCAGGATTTTTGCATCCTGAATCCTTAGCTGAAGAGAAGAAAACAACCTTTCCCTGTTCGCTTCCGTAGCGGGTCTCAGTATGCTCGACTTGGTGACACGCAAAGGTATACCCCGGGCTTTTCCCCCACTTATCCGCATCGAGTATAAAAATATGGAAATTTTGTGTACATCTTACCCTTGCATGGCCCGAGAGAGTTTGCCAAGCAAGCTTGTTTTTTGTAATTATACCTAATTTATGAGCCGTACATACCGAGCATTTCTTACTTTTCCTGATTCTGTAAAGGTTGGTGATCTTTTAGAACTCGGGGATGAAGATAGTATGCACCTTGCCCGGGTTTTACGAGTTGAGAAAGGCCATGAAATTGAAATCCTCAATGGTCAGGGAGGGATTGTCCGGGGGAAATGTATTCAGGTTTTTCACCGGGCCGTGAAAGTGGAGGTATTATCTTTCGAATCTGCTTCATTTATCACCCCAAGAATTCACCTGGGGGTAGCGATGCCCAAGGGTGGGAAATGGGATGGCCTACTTCGTCCATTAACTGAAATGGGGGTGTACCGCATGACACCTCTACTTACGGAAAGGACGGAAGTCCGGGGAGGTGTAGATAAGTTTGAATCGAAAAGAAAAAAATGGACAAAGCAGGTTGTGGAGGGATGTAAACAGTCAGGAAACCCTTGGTTGCCCAAATTAGGCTTACCGGTTTCCTTGGCTGACTTTATTCAGGAGGAGGCAGGCCGTACCCAGAATTTATGGTTGGCCTCTCTGAGCACAGGAGCGGCAGGGCTTAGCTTTTCATCCACAAATCAGGAGATTACCCTATTGATTGGTCCCGAGGGTGGGTGGACTCAGGAGGAGGAGGCGGCGGTCAAGCAGGCGGGAGGGAATTTGTTTTCCCTGGGACCTTATGCCCTCCGTGTTGAGAATGCAGCGATCAGTGCATTGGCAGTTGCACGCCAAGCTTATCTTAGTTAATAAAAAATTATGCCAGAGTTATCAGGAGAGCAAAAACTTCGTATTGTTCTGGAATCCATTATTCGAAAAGTTCCCAAAGAGGAACAATGCAGGAAGTATGGTATTTCAGAACAAGAGTTTTTGGGTTGGCAAGACCAACTGACGAAAAACGGGGGGCGAATTTTTGAGCCTGGTTTTAAAAACAACCGCTCCAGCCAAATGCCAAAGAATAGGCCTGGAATGAGTCCGGTAACCAAAGCCATCTTAACCGTAAGCCTTCTATTCAATGTTGGGCTAGTTACGGTGGCCTCGGTACTCTATTGGAAGGAAAATGATAAACCCTTGGAGGATCAGGCCGTCGTGGATACAATTGCCTCATTGGATTCCCCCCTTCATTCCTCCCAGCCTGATACGGACTTTTTAAACCCTGAGTCTCAGATTGAGGAAGAGGCAAAACCAATGGTTAAGTCTTCAGGTGAGATTGATGATTTGCTGTCAGGAAGTTCTAACCGTGCTTCCTCGACAGGTGGCGCAGATTTGGAAACCCTTCTGGCCAAACCTATGGAATTACCGGTTCCCCGGGTTATCCCTCCCGCGGATAGCCTTGTGGATGTAAGCTCCGAGGTAACTTTTTTGGACAAAATTTATGAAGGCCGGCATGTTGTCTATATTTTAGATGTCGGGGACTATGTCCTTCAAGGGGAAGGAGCCGTTGAGCGATTTGAAAAAATGAAAGATGCGGTGCTTTCCTCCATGGTTACTTTATCCCCTAACTCCTATTTTAACCTTGTACTTTACTGGAACCTTCGGGAGACCTCGGCCTTGGGGAAAACGATCCTTAAAGCGAACCGGGATAATATCAAATACGCCATTGATTGGATAACCGGACTTGGCAGTTCTCTGGAAGATTTGAGGGAAAACCGAAATCAATTTGTCCCCAAAGAATTGTTATATTCCAAGCCCTTGCCCGGAGTGGTTGGCCCATGGTTTGGCCTTGGGGTGGGGATAACCTTTGATCCGGACCTCATCTTTGTTCTCTCTGGAAATTCACCCGCTTTTCCCATGTCCGCGGTGCCTAAATCTCACTTTAACGGGCTGGAATTAAATCAACGATCTTTGCTTAAGGGAACAGCCCAAACTGTATCTTCCCAGCCCGCCTCTCTTCTCAGTGACCTCACTAGGCAAACTGCTCGCAAGTGGCTGGTATCAATGGAACCACCAGGGTCCTTGCCTGATAATGTGCTTGAAATTGAAAAGATTGCCTTGCGCCGCCTTGGACTAAGCGAAGAATTTGCCCAAGCCAGAACTGCGGTTTCGATTCCATGGGAAAAAGTATTCGAAAATTTCCTTAGCAGTTTGGAGGTGAATGCTCAAATGATCCCTCAGACCAATTTTTTCCTTTGCATGCCACCCCATATTCGTTGGCCCAATGACCTTTTTAACACCGCCAGTGAATTTGCTGAAAGTTCCAAGGGAGGTTTAGTTGAAAATCCGGACTTCCCCTGAATTTTTCATCGGTAAGGATCTTCCTTCTTTCGGCTTTTTTCGGTATTTACCCAAAGATACATGAAGTTTAAACGAATAGTACTTTTATTCTGCACTTTCATTTCTTTTGCGAGTTTAACCCAAGGTCAATTCAGGTCAGCCGATTTAATTTCGCTCTCTCTATTTGCGGAGTGTGAGGCAATAAAGCCGGGCGATTCCACCACAGTTATGATTGAAATCGATGTGGAAGCAGGCTGGCATGCCTATTGGAAAACATCTGGCCAGAGTGGTTTCCCCACAACTATTGCCTGGTCATTACCCCAAGGTATCTCGCTGGGACCCTTGCAATTTCCTGCACCCAAGTACTATGAGTTTCAAGGTTTAGGTAGTTATGTTCATGAAAACACATTTACATTATTGGCTGATTTACATGTGGAAGAGGATTGGAATGCCAGCCAGCCGATTTTAATCACTGGAGAGTTTTCCACCTTGGTATGCGATGAAGCCAATTGTATCCCTTATCGTTCAGACCTAAAGCTCACTTTACCAGTTGGGAAATCAACAAAAATAAACCAACAAGCTTCGAAAAAATTGGACCTTGCCCGGGCTCAAATGCCTGCAATTTTGGGGAAAACTGAACACAGTTCTTTTTATGCAGTAGGGGATTTTATCGATTTCTCTATTCAAAGTGCTTCTCTCACTAACTTTCCAATCGCAGGCTTTTACTTTTTTCCGGAAGGTGACTTTTTTGAACATGGCACCCGGCAAGAATTCTCTTGGGATAACAACCGTTCATTACTCAGTGTGCGGATGAAGCGTAACTTAAGCGTGGCTCCACCTGATCGCTTGCAGGGTGTTTTGACCCACCCGCAATTACAAAATGGGATTCAGGTCGATCTTTCCCTTGATCAAGCCGTTTATGGCAACCAAAGTATTCGAGGCCAAGCCTCTTTTGAAGAGGTTAAAAAAGTGGAGGCTGCAGATGTGGGTGGATACCAAACACTTTGGCTCATGCTTGCCTTTGTCGTCCTGGCTTTAGCGGTATGGCTTTACGGAAAAACCAACCAGCCTCATCAGCCAAAGGGAAAGAAAGCAGTGGGTAAGATACTATCTTTATTCACTTTTCTCTTTGCGGTTTGGCTGGGCTACCCCCAGAAGGAATCAATTTCTGCGGGGATTCAATGGCAGGCTTGGAGCCCTGAGTTACAACGCACACTGCGAGAAGAGGGCAAGGCGGTGTATGTGGATTTTACAGCCAAGTGGTGCCTCTCATGTCAGGTAAATAAGCGGGTGTTTTTCGACCCGGATGTGGTCACCGCTTTTGATAGACAAGGTATTATTCCCCTGCATGCTGATTGGACGAAGCGGGGAGCTGTTATTCTTTCTGCCTTACAAGCACAGGGCAGGGAGGGAGTGCCCTTTAATATTTATTACCCTTCATCTAAAGATGGAATTCCAATGCCTGAATTGCTGAGTTCTGAGATTGTTCTCGAAGTGATTGGATCGGAAAAATCTTACCTCGTATCCGAAGCCAATGGTATTTGGGCAATTCTTGGTTTTGCCTTACTTGGAGGGTTGATCCTCAATCTCATGCCCTGTGTCTTTCCAGTGATTGGGCTTAAAATCATGTCTTTTGTCAAGCAAGCAGGGGAAAATCCCCAAACGGTCAAGCGTCACGGGTTTGTCTTTACATTGGGGGTTTTGGTTTCTTTTTGGGCTTTGCTTGGGGTTCTTCTTTTCTTACGAGAAAGCCTGGAAGCGAAACTGGGCTGGGGCTTTCAGTTGCAGGAGCCGCTGTTTGTTTTTGGTTTGGCTGTATTTTTATTTATTTTTGCTCTCAGCCTGAGTGGGGTGCTTGATATTGGCTTGTCCCTGACCGGTGTGGGAGCCAACGCTACCAGGTCGGAAGGCTATACCGGTTCTTTTTTCTCTGGCGTCCTGGCCACACTTGTGGCTACGCCTTGTATGGCTCCTTTTCTTGGAGCCGCGGTCGGGGCTGCCCTTACTATGGACTGGAAAGGGGCGTACCTTGTTTTTACTTTTATTGCCCTCGGCTTGTCTCTACCTTACCTCTTTTTATCCTTTTTTCCTTCCTGGGTTTCACGCTTACCAAAACCCGGGGTATGGATGGATAGCTTAAAGCAATTAATGGCTTTTCCTCTGTATGCCACAGTGGTGTGGCTGCTCTGGACACTACAAAGCCTCCTGTAAAAGGAGGCTTTGCTGGTTTTAAAATATGAGCTAGGGTACTTTTGTATCAAAGGGCTTCTTCGCCCTGTTCACCAGTTCGGATACGCACGGCCTGTTCAACCGGGATCACGAAGATCTTCCCATCCCCGATTTTTTCGGTACGGGCCGCTTTGGCGATGGTGTCGATTACCTTGTCAGCCAAATCATCAGGAACCGCTACTTCAACTACGACCTTGGGAAGGAAATCAATGGTGTATTCACTTCCCCGGTAAATCTCGGTGTGTCCCTTTTGCCGACCAAAGCCCTTGGCTTCGATGACTGTCATTCCTTCGATTCCGATCTCGGATAATGCATCCTTCACATCTTCGAGCTTAAATGGTTTAATAATTGATTTTATTAATTTCATATCTTCTACAAATCTAAATATTGAGGTTAGTTCAAAGTATAACCATTCTCTCCATGCTCGGATTGGTCAAGCCCCATTGTTTCCTCTTCCTCAGAAACCCGAATTCCTCCAAGAAGGGCGGAAATGACTTTTACGATTATAAAAGTAGCTACAACGGATAGGGCAATGGCCGCGAGGCACCCTTGTGCCTGAATTGCAAATTGCTCTTTTGGAGAGTCAAGGTTTATACCCAAACCACCAAATTGCTCGCTGGACCCAAAGTAAGCAACCATCAAGGTTCCGAGGATGCCTCCCACTCCGTGAACAGCTGCAACATCTAACGAGTCATCAACACCTAATTTATCTTTGATAAAGCTGCACGCATAGTAGCAAATGATTCCGGCGGAGGCTCCAATGGCTATGGCACCGATGGGACCTACGCTTCCAGCCGCAGGGGTGATGGTGGCAAGTCCGGCAATTGTACCGGTGACAATACCCACAAGCCCAGGCTTCCCCGTTTTCTTCCATTCAATGAACATCCAGACCAGACTTGCGGTTGCAGCCGATAGGTGTGTGACCAGCATGGCCATCCCCGCGCTGGTGTCGGCGGCACCCGCACTTCCAGCGTTAAAGCCAAACCATCCAACCCAAAGCATGGAGGCCCCAATCATTACCATGCCCGGGTTATGTGGTGGTCGTAAGCTTTTGGGGAATCCATTTCTCCGACCCAGCATCCAGGCAATGGTTAAGGCAGAGGCACCCGCTGTTGCGTGTACAACAATACCACCGGCAAAGTCGATAACCCCTGCTTCAGCAAGCCATCCGCCACCCCACACCCAGTAACAAACGGGGAAATAGACGGCAATCAACCAAAGGGCACTAAAAAGAATAACCGCAGAGAATTTGATTCTTTCCACAAAAGCACCGACAATTAAGCCAGGCGTAATAATTGCGAAAGTCATTTGGAACATGATCCAGACAGACTCGGGGAAATCTCCATTCAGGCTATCTAAACCCACACCTTTCAGGAAAAAGGCATCTGTTCCCCCAATCCAGCCTTCTTGATTTCCCGGGGTAAGAGACAGGCTGTACCCAATGGCTACCCATAAGATCGAAGCGATACAGGCAATAGACACGCAGTGCATGAGGACAGAGAGTACATTTTTGGACTGAACCAGCCCCCCATAGAAAAGGGCTAAACCTGGCAGGGTCATGAAGAGGACCAATGCGGTTGCGGTGATCATCCACGCGGTATTTCCTGAATCCAGGGTTACGACTTCTTCCTCTGTTACTGATATAGTTTCCGTTGACTCTGCGACTTGGGCATCACCTTGGTTTTCTTGGGCATAGCTGCTCAAATGACCAAAGAGAAAACTCAGGCTTACTGTAAGAATGAATAGATTAATTTTTATTTTCATGGGCTGGGTTATTGATTTGTTCAAAATATGATCACATTTCTAAAATATCTTTATGGGGCTTTAAAAATAGCTTACGAAATGAACATATCTCCTTATGTGCAGGTTTCACGCCATGAATAATATTAATTATTAAAATGAACAAAAATCATTCAATTTACTTGGGGATATAAAAAAAGGGCCCGGTCCTAGAACCGAGCCCTTATAATTTAGATGGAAAAGAGGTTGCTTACAAAGCCTCTTCCCCTTTTTCTCCGGTTCGGATACGAACCGTTTCTTCGATGGGAAGAATAAAAATCTTACCATCTCCAATTTTTCCAGTTTGAGATGCTCCGACAATCGCATCCACAACCTTGTCAGTCATGTCATCCGCGATCGCGATTTCGATTTTTACTTTGGGTAAAAAATCCACGGTGTATTCACTACCCCGGTAGATTTCTGTATGCCCTTTTTGCCTTCCGAAGCCTTTGACTTCTGATACGGTCATACCTTCTACTCCGATTTCGGAGAGGGCATCTTTAACTTCTTCGAGTTTGAAGGGCTTGATGATTGCCTTGATTAATTTCATGATAGTTTTTTCTGTATTTTTATTGTGAAGGATTCAGGAATCAAGAGCTGTAGGCTTCTTGTCCATGCTCGCTAATATCGAGTCCGCGATCTTCTTCCTCTTCGCTTACACGAACACCAATAACTGCTTTTAAGATAGAAAATACAATGTAGGCAAAGATAAAGGCAAATGCACTTACAAGTAATGCTCCTTTAAGTTGCGTGACGAAGTCAAAGCCATCTGCAAAGATTGCCGTGGCAACCGTTCCCCAGATACCACATACCCCGTGTACGGATATGGCACCAACAGGGTCATCTATTTTTGCTTTATCCAGGTAGATGATGGAAAATACAACGATGATACCTGCTATAAAGCCAATGGCCAAGGCACCTCCCACATCAATTACATCTGCGTTGGCAGTGATGCCCACAAGACCTGCAAGGAGGCCATTTAATGCCATGGATAGGTCAGGTTTCTTCAGCATGAACCAGGAGATGGTGATGGCACCGAGTGCGCCGGCTGTTGCACCAAGGGTGGTGGTTGTGAATACGAGTCCTAAAGCACTTGGTTCTGCCGAGAGAACCGAACCGCCGTTGAAGCCGTACCAACCAAACATGAGTAGAAATACTCCAATGGCTGCCAAGGGAAAGCTGTGAGCCGGGATGGGCTTGATTCCGTTTTCTGTGTACTTACCTTTTCGGGGTCCAAGAACCATGACACAGGCAAGAGCACCGAAACCACCAAATGCGTGCACCACTGTTGATCCAGCAAAATCTTTGAAGTCCATACCTGCAAGAACGCCTCCGCCCCAGTGCCAGGAACCAGCAATTGGGTAGGCCACGCCCACGAAAAGAACGGCAAATATCATGAAGGAGCTAAGTTTGACCCGTTCGGCAACTGCACCTGAAACAATGGTCGCACCGGTGGCAGCAAACATAGCCTGAAAGATAAAGTCACCAAAACCGGTCATGGCAAGACCAAGACCTCCGTAACCCCAGGTGTCTCCACCATCGGCATTGAGGTCACCAATCATACCACCCCAACTAAACCATCCGTTGAAATCACCGGGGTAGTGCGTGTTGAAGCCGAAAAGAGCATAAGTTATGACCCCTATGGATATAATGAAGACATTTTTAAACAAGACATTGACCACATTTTTCTGCTGGCATAAGCCAGATTCCAGGGTTGCAAACCCTAAGTGCATTAAAAAGACCAATGCCGCGGCAATGACTGTCCAAAGCATGGATGTGGTGAAGAAGTCATAGGCCGGTGCGTATTCCCCTTGTGCTTCAAGCAGGGCGTTGTAGTCATCGACCGGCCCCGCTTCTTCTTCAACCGCGGCAGGCTCCGCGTGATCGTCAGCATGGGCTGGCAGGGCGTAAGAGAAAAGAAGGGTCGCAGCAAGAAGAAGAAACTTCCAAGGGGATGCACCCAAGACATTATATTTTACAAGTGTAGAGTTCATGTTGTTACTAGTTGATTATCAGTGCTATAATAGATATATAGTTAAGAATTATGAGCAAGGTTGCATAAGCTATGCCAAAAAAATGCAATTAACAAAAATGATCGAAAAAAGTAGGGGAATTACCGCTTAATTTGAGTTGTTAACGTTAATGACAGGGAGGATTGCCTTGGGTTGAGTTCTGCCACACATATACTCATGGTGAACTATTACGAATCTGTAGCTCCCGGAAACATCGGAAAAAAACGAAACCCAAATCAAGAGAGCATCGTGCCCAGTAACCGTTGCCGGTTAGACGGGCACTGAAAGGTAAGAAATGTTTGTCTTCCTTGTTTACCTAGGGAAAATAAAGGTGAAATAAAGGCGAAAAACGGGAAAGTTATTATGGGAACCAGCTACCCTTCACCTTGATGTAATCTTATCTAAAAAACTAAACGAAGCCCAAGAGTTTCAATTTCTAGGGAAAAGCTATGAATGAGAAAAGGTTTCCAGAAAACCTTCTCTTATCTCTACCCATTTTCTGCTATTGATTTGACTTTTAGATCTCGTAATTGGCGATCAGTCGCGGTGCCGGGGCTATCGGTCATTAAATCTTGCCCCTTTTGGGTTTTGGGAAAGGCGATAACATCCCGAATGCTTTCCTTGCCGGCAAGAATGGTGACCAGCCTGTCGAGGCCAAGAGCGATACCACCGTGGGGGGGGGCTCCATATTCGAAGGATTCAAGCATGTAACCAAAGCGGCTTTTTACCACATCAGAAGGGATCTTTAACACATCCTCAAAGATTTTCTTTTGCACATCAGGCTGGTGGATCCGGATACTTCCTCCGCCAAGCTCCACTCCGTTAAGGACAATATCATAGTGCTGACCCCGTACTTTTTTGGGTTCTGAATCAAGAAATGGTAAATCTTCTTCCACCGGGGCCGTGAAGGGGTGGTGAGAGGCGACATAGCGACCCTCTTCTTCTTCGAAATGCATGAGTGGGAAATCGATCACCCAGAGGAATTTCCAGTCCTTGGGATCACGAAGTTGCTGTCCGCGTTTTTCGAGAAGGGTGGCGGCTTCCAAACGAACGCGCCCCAGGATATTACAGGAACTTTCCCACGGACCTGCGGCGAAGAAAACAATATCACCGTCTTCAACTTCGAGTTTCGACTTGAGAGTTTCCTGCTCGGATTCTGATAAAAATTTAAGAATCGGGGATTTCCACTCGCCTCCTTCTGATTTGATAAAAGCCAGTCCTTTGGCTCCCAGGGATTTAGCGGTTTCTTCCAGGTGTTTCAGTTCACCCTGAGTGATACCTGCCAGTCCTTTTGCATTAAAAGCTTTCACGCAACCACCAGATTGCACGGTGCCGGCAAAAACCTTGAAGTCAGACGAGCGGAAGTCTTCCGAGAAATCCTGGATTTCCATGGCAAAGCGCATGTCGGGCTTGTCGGATCCAAACCGGTTCATTGCCTCATTGAAAGGCATTCGGAGAAAAGGGGTGGTTATATCTTCGCCCAGGGTTTCTTTCCAAACCGTGGAAAGAAGGCCTTCGATGAGGGCATACATATCCTCACGGTCGATGAATGACATTTCTAGGTCGACCTGGGTGAATTCCGGTTGGCGGTCCGCACGGAGATCTTCATCCCGGAAGCAACGGGCGAGCTGGTAATAACGCTCTATACCGGCCACCATAAGCATTTGTTTGTACTGCTGGGGGGACTGGGGTAGGGCGTAGAACTTGCCTTCATTCAGGCGGCTGGGCACAAGAAATTCGCGGGCACCTTCAGGGGTGCTTTTGAAAAGCATCGGAGTCTCAATTTCAAGAAAGTCCTGTTTGTCAAAATATTCCCGGATGGCCATGGAGGCCCGATGACGCAGTTTAAGAGTTTTGAGATTACTCTCACGGCGAAGGTCAAGGTAGCGGTAGGTCAGGCGTAAATCTTCTCCCACTTTATCCGCGGTGTCATCCATGGGGAATGGAGGAGTCTTTGATTGGTTGTGTACAATGATAGAACTGGCAAAGAGTTCAATGTCACCGGTGTTGAGGCTGCTGTTTTCTGTACCTTCATCCCGGTTTCGGACTTCTCCATGCACCTCAATAACACTTTCAGGTTTAAGCCTGGGGAAGAGGTCGGAAAGGGTTTGGTTCTCCGGGTCAAGTACCACTTGCGTTTTGCCCTCACGGTCGCGGAGATCGAGAAAAAATACCCCCCCGTGATCGCGTAGGGAATCGATCCATCCGATTAAAGTGGCGGGGGATCCGGCGTTTTCTTTGCGAAGTTGATTACAGTGATGGCTACGTTTCATGCCTTAATAATAAAACTTTTATTTCATACCGAATCCATTCACAGTTGGCAAGCGGGATGACAGGGAGAGGGAAATCTTGAGTCACCTTGGGTTGAATCTGCAGAAGTAAACTTTTTGACTCGCTTTCATCTCCGCTTCCGCCATGGGTAGATTGAGCGATGAAAAATAGATATGTGGTAATCATGGCTGGTGGGCGCGGTGAGCGCTTCTGGCCTCAAAGTCGACTGAAACGCCCAAAGCATTTGCTGCCAATTGTGGGGAATAGTGCCATGCTGACGCAGACAATTGACCGCCTCGAGGGCTTGGTGCCTGTGGAGAATGTGTTTGTGATCACCAATGCGGAGCAAAGAGATTCTGTCTTAGAAACTTGCCCGGGCTTACTGCCGGAGCGGGTCATTGGAGAACCCGTGGGTCGTGATACCGCCGCCGCCGTCGGGCTCGCCGCATTAATGGTTGAAAAAGAAGGGGGGGATGCTGCCTTTGCCCTTCTGCCTGCGGATCATGTGATTGAAAATGGCCAGGGGTTTCGCTCGGTTTTGGACGGCGCATTTGAAGCCGCTGAAGCCGATGAATTACTGGTTACGGTCGGTATAAAACCAAGCTTTCCCGCGACTGGTTATGGTTATTTGCATTGCGGTATTGAGATACCGGGGGTCTCCAGCCGGTCCGTTTCGGAAGTTCAACGCTTTGTGGAGAAACCGGATCTTGCCACTGCCAAAGATTATGTTGCGGATGGCCATTTCTTTTGGAATGCCGGGATGTTTGTCTGGCGGCCCAGTGTCATCCTGTCCGAGATTAACCGCTTGGTCCCTGATTTATCATCCGGCTTGCAGGAGTTGCGAGCAACCTGGTTGGCCAGTTCCGATCTGCAAGAGGCAATGGGCAAGGTCTACCCAAGCCTGAAAAAGATTTCCATTGATTTTGCTGTCATGGAAAAAGCGAAGCGGGTGGTGATGCTGGAGTCAGATTTTGACTGGGACGATGTGGGAGAGTGGCCAGCGATTGCCCGTCACTACCCAGCCGATGAAAATGGTAATGTTTTTAAGGGCTCCGGCATCGCGATTGATGCGTCTAATAATTTAACTTTTGCCGAGTCTGGGCATTGTGTAACCTTGCTTGGAGTGAAGGATTTAATTGTTGTTCAGTCAGGGGATGCCACCATGGTCTGTCACCAAGATTGTGCCCAGCAGGTGAAAGCACTCGCTCAGGAGGTGTCTAAGAAACACCCAAATCTCTCCTGAGTTCATCCCCGTGCCAAACTATCTTGGGGTTGATTACGGAACCAAGCGTATAGGGCTGGCCTGGGCAGATGATCTCGGGGTGGCCCTGCCAATTGGGGCCATTGCCGGGGTTGAATTACAGGGATGTCTCGAAGAGTTGGGCAAGGAGATCAAGCAGCGCAACATCCACCAACTCGTCATTGGTTACCCACTGCATATGGATGGCAAGGTAGGGAAGCGGGCCCAGGAAGTGGATTTATTTATCCGAACTTTGAAAAAGACCTTTGCCTTGCCTGTTCATCGAGTGGATGAGCGACTGACCAGCCTGGCTGCTGAAGAGACAATTGGAAAAAAAGCCAAAACCAAAAAGGGAATCGAAAGCGGTAAAGTCGATGCAACTGCCGCCTGTTTAATCCTAAAAGATTTCCTGAACCGGGATGCTCAGGAAGACAGCCTTTCCTTTTCCTGATTTTTGGAAATGCCTCGTGGAATACCAGATGGAGAACCCAGGCGGTGGAAGTGTTTGTGTGCCTATGACGGTACCGATTTTGCCGGCTGGCAAAAGCAACCGTCAGGCCTGGCGGT
The DNA here is from genome assembly GCA_965661905.1 of Opitutales bacterium. Lineage (GTDB taxonomy): Bacteria > Verrucomicrobiota > Verrucomicrobiia > Opitutales > Seribacteraceae > Seribacter. Next base: position 6,118 of record CBFIFQ010000003.1, on the reverse strand, counting down.
GCAGGACAAAATCGAGGACGCCCTGGGAATTATTTTCGGGTTTCCGGTTCGTACTGTTGGCTCGGGCCGTACCGATGCCGGGGTGCATGCCAAAGGGCAGGTTTTTCATTTTGATGCTCCCTGGGGCCATCCTGCAATTTCTTTGTTGCAAGCCCTGAGGACCCATTGCCCCCGGGGAATCTCCCCCCGGGAAATCACCGAAGTGGACGATCGTTTTCATGCGCTGCTGTCGGCCCAGGGGAAAAGATATCGATACCGGGTTTTCCGAGGATGGGCGATGCCGGAAGACGATCGTTTTATATATTCCCTCAAAGAGAAAAAGCTGGACCTGATGAAGATGAAAGAAGCGGCGAAAATTTTTGTGGGTGAGTTTGATTTCTCTGCTTTTTCAGCAAGCCGAGGAGAAGAAGATAGGGGAGAGTCAAAGGTAAGAAAGGTAACGGAAGTCAAGGTAACCGAAGTTGGGCAGGAAATTCAATTTGATGTCGAAGGTCGGGGTTTTCTCTACAAGATGGTCCGCAGTATGGTCGGTGCCCTCCTTGATGTAGGGGCGGAAAAACTCCAGGCTTCTGACATCCTAAACATATTGGAGTCCAGGCAGCGCACCGAGCGGGTTGTCAGTGCTCCGGCCAAGGGGTTGTGCCTTGAAAAAGTCTACTATCAACTTCCCGGAGAGTCATGAAAATATGGAAGCGGGTCTGGGATGAAGTCTTGGATGTTTTTTTCCCGGGAGATTGCCCGGTTTGCGGGGAACCTCCCAACCGGGAGGAAGGATACTATGCCTGCCAAGCATGCCTGGACCAAATTGCCTGGGTAGATGGAAGCACTTGCAGGTATTGCGGGGTGGGTATGCACGCCATAGAATACGAAGGACTGGTTTGCTCCAATTGCAGAAGGCAGGACTATTTTTTTGAGCGGGGAAGATGTATGTTCGTGCTTGATGATATAGGTAAAAGTATTGTTCATGAAATTAAATATCACGGGGCAAAGGATGTCCTCAATGATATCCCTCACTGGCTGGATCGCAGCCCTGGGTATCGGGAGTTTTTAGAGGGCTCCCACCTGGTTCCGGTCCCCCTGCACCGCAGAAGAGAGTCAAAGCGTGGCTACAACCAAAGTTTATGGATAGCTCAGGCGTTGAAAAAAGACTTGGGTGGGGCGGTTGAAGTTGGAGACTTTATGAAAAGAGTTCGTAATACCAAGACCCAGACCAGGCTTGAAAAAAAAGACCGCCAAAAGAATATGAAAAATGCTTTTGCACTTAAGCCCGGAGTTTGTTTGGATTCGATTTATAAAATTGTACTCATTGATGATGTTTTTACTACTGGAGCCACCCTCAATGCCTGTGCTCAGGCTTGGATTGATGCAGGTATCTCCCGTGTGCAAATCGCCACTTTGGGCCATGGCTAAAACTTTAATTTCTTGAATTATGGCATTTTTCGGAAAACCAAAATACTCAACCGTCAGCGTTAAAGCCAAAGAAGGTGTACCCAAAGGGGTATGGACCAAATGCCCGGAGTCTGGCGAAATGGTGTTTGCCAAGGAACTGGAGAAAAACCTCATGGTGGTACCCTCCAGTGGTTATCACTTTCCATTGTCCGCACCCAAGCGCATTGAGTCTCTGGTCGATAAGGGAACCTTTGTTGAGCATGACGCCAACCTGTCCTCTGCGGATCCCTTAAATTTTAAAGGTCTGGCCTCTTACAAAGACAAGCTTGAACAGAATAAGAAGAAAACGAAATTAAATGACGCGGTTGTTTCCGGTATGGCTAAAATGGGAGGCTTCCCTGTAAGCCTCGCGGTGATGGACTTTCGTTTTCTTGGTGGAAGTATGGGCTCGGTGGTCGGAGAAAAAATTACCCGGGCCATTGAAAGAGGTCTTGCCGAAAAAGCACCGGTAATCATCGTGTCCGCCTCCGGAGGAGCCAGGATGTACGAAGGCATTCTCAGCTTAATGCAAATGGCCAAGACAAGTGCGGCATTGGCTCGCTTGTCGGAAGCGAAAATCCCCTACTTTTCTATCTTAACCAACCCCACCATGGCCGGAGTGATGGCAAGTTACGCCACTCTTGGGGATGTTATCATTGCAGAACCCAAGGCATTGATAGGGTTTGCCGGCCGCCGGGTTATTAAGGAAACCACCCGGGCAGACTTACCGGATGGGTTTCAAACTTCTGAATTTTTATTGCACAGGGGATTGATTGACCAGATCGTTCACCGTCATGAGTTGCGGGACAAATTAATTACCTTAATCGGGCACCTTGGCCATGCCTTGCATACGGATCTGCCTGCCCCAAAGTCACCGGCTGCGAAAAAAGCACCGGCCCGATCCGCTGCCAAGAAAAAGCCAACTCCTGCCCGCAAGAAAACCTCTACCGTACGCAAAAGAGCCACCACGGCTCGCAAAAAACCACCTGCTAAAAAGTAACGGAGAAACCTCAAGCCTCCTCCCGCCTTTCACTCGGGATATTATATTGATGAGTCCGTTCCTAGAGTACCTGTATAAATTGCGCAACCGGGGCTCCACCTATGGCTTGGAGAGAATCAAGGTATTAACAGGTGCCCTTGGCAATCCTGAGGAAGCTTATCCTATTATTCATGTGGCGGGCACCAATGGAAAAGGCTCAGTCTGTGCCATGCTCGCCTCCATCTACCAGGCAAACGGCTACAAGGTTGGGCTCTTTACATCCCCTCACCTCATCGAACTGGGAGAGCGGATACAGATCAATGGCAGGAATATGCATATCGCGGAAATTGAGCGCTACATTCATATGATCAAGCCGATTGCCGATAAAATGGAAAAGGAGAAGGAGGGAATGCACCCCTCCTTTTTTGAAATCATGACCGCGATCGCTTTTGCCAGGTTTAAGGAAGAGGGTGTGGACCTGGCGGTTGTGGAAACCGGATTGGGTGGGCGTTTGGATTCCACCAATGTAGTGATGCCCAAACTGTCGGTTATAACCAGTATTTCCCTGGATCATTGTGATATGCTGGGTTCCACGGTGGCAGAAATTGCCGGAGAAAAAGCAGGAATTATTAAACCAGGGGTCCCTGTGGTAACAGGATGGCTGGAACCTTCGGCAATGGCCAAGATTTCCACCGTGGCCGCCGAGAAAAAATCTCCTTTGTATGAACTTAAGAAAAAAGTGGCGGACTGCCCGGCAACTAACCTCCTGGGCTCCTTTCAAAGGCGAAACGCAGCCCTTGCCGTACAGGCAGTTAAGCTCTTGGCTTCCCTTTTTCCCGTGCAGGATGCAATAGTTCAAAAAGCTTTGCACCATGTCAAATTACCCGGTCGTTGGCAGGTTTTGCCCAGTAGTCCCCCCCTAATTCTCGATGCCTGTCATAATCAAGGCGGGGTCACCTGTTTGTTGGAAAATCTTCAGGCTATTCAAAAACCCTTTACCGTTTGGATAGCCGCGATGGGAGAAGACCGGGCGAAAGAGGTCATTGAGGCAGTCACTCCGCTTGCCGAGAAAATAGTCTTCTTTACTCCAGATCAGCCGAGGGCTTGTAGTTTTTCAAAGATGCTGGCCCTGACGCCTTCTCGCTTTCGATCAAAAGTGCAGGAGGGAAATTGGAATGACTTGAATTCAGAAATGGGGAAAATTAGTGAGATTGAGGTAAAAAATGTGGTGGTTACTGGATCGATTTACCTAGTCGGTCATGTTTTGTCTTTTTTAAAAAAGGGGGCGGGGAGTAACTCTCCCAACCTGCAAGATATTTTCTGAAAATTCGGGTATCACCCGATCCCTTCCTTTCTCGCTTTATGCACGGGAAACAGCGCACATTTTTGGTTCCAATAAGGTGTTTTTTTGCCTCTAAAAAAGATTAATATAGTTAATTTATTGATATTATAAATTAACTATATTCTTCTCGTAAAAGTAATTTTTTGTATATTTTTATCTTATTTTGTTACCTGTGAATAAGTTTTGTGTGAAATGAGAATATCTATCAATAACTTTATCTTGGAAATTTTGAAAAAAAACTACATTTATATCTCTTCCACACCTTGCTTTTGCTAGTATTGCCTATAGAAGGTGAATGAACTAAATCTTATTCACAAAGCTAGATATAGGGGGTATATAACTCATTAAACCCTACATATTGTGCCGTTGTTGATAAAAATTTAACAAATTTTACATTTTTTTCTTTTCTTTTCCTCCATCTTTATCACTATCAATTTCAGGTTCGATGATACGCGACATAAAACAATTTCATAAAACAAAAACATGGCAACTAGTGTCAAAATTGCACCACTCGGGTGTCATTTTCACACGATAAGGGAGTAAACAAGATGGATAAAACATACGATATAGGCGGGAAAACCTTCGTTCTTAACGAAGACAAAGCAGTACAGGCATACCAGGAGAAGAAAGTGATCAACGGTCGCGATACCATGACCTTTAACCTTCTTCCTTTAAAATACCAGTGGGCCTACGACCTCTATCGTAAGATGAAATCCAATCATTGGGAACCTGAGGATGTCCCTATGCAGAAAGACTTGGAACAGTGGAAAAGCACCACCGAATTAAGTGACGCCGAGCGTTGGATTGTGATGATGGGAATTGGTTACTTCTCCGCCGCGGAAGGGATCGTGGGGGATAATATTCAACATGTGGTTCGGGAGTTGGTCACGGCTCCTGAGCTCAAACTTGTACTTGGTCGCCATGCTCATGAAGAGAACATTCATGCGGACAGCTTACTTTACATGATCAGTTCTCTCGGGATCAACCCGCACGAGTGTGAAGCCATGTTTGAGCAGGTGGATACTATTCGTCGCAAGAATGAATTTGTAACCAAAGTGTCCAAAGGCCTGCGTCGGGATCTTGACTTAACGGTTACGGAAAATAAGCAGGAACTTGCCAAAAATATTTTTGTTTTTGGCCAGTGTATGGAAGGCACCCAGTTCTATGGTTTATTTGGCATGATTCTCAGCCTGGCCCGCCAAAATAAATTTCCGGGTATTGGCCAGATGTTTCGTTACACCCTTCGCGATGAGTCTAATCATATTGAATTATTCCGTAATTTGTTCCGTGTGCTTATCGACGAAAACCCGGATATTTGGACGGATGCCTTTAAAAGCCAGTTGGTTGACTTAATGAAAGAAGCCGTGGAGCTGGAGAAAGAGTTCATTCGTGATTGCCTGCCGGTTAATTCCGTGGGACTCAGTTCCGAGGAATTCTGTTCCTACATTGACTACATTGCCGACCGTCGCCTGGTTGGGGTTGGCTTGGAGGTCTTGCACCCAGGGCAGGAAAACCCATTCCCTTGGCTTGCCGAGATGATGGATGTAAAGAAAGAGCAAAACTTTTTTGAAGGACGGGTCACTGAATATCAAAAATCTTCCGCCTTGGCTGAAGTTTCAGATGACGAGCTTTAAGGCTTTTTCAAAGATAAAATTTTAAAATAAACTAAACAATTTGGGTGGGAGTTAAATACTGATGCGTAACACGATATTCGAAGAAGATAAATTATTAGTCCAAGCCGCGGAAACCCCGCGTGAAAACAAGCCCCGCTTTGACTGGGCAAATGCCTTGGATGATAATCCTTTTGAGATACCGAAAGTGCGTATCACTGATGGCGCGGGTGACCGTGATTTCCACATCGCCGAGGTGGCCGAGGTTATCGGGGAGGCATTGACCGACCTGATGATCTCAAGGGAAGAAAAGGAAATATACACCCAACAGAACCGGGAGCTCGTGGTGGAGTCTTCCCGGCTCGTCGCCAGTCGCTTGATAGAGCGGTTGGAGCAAGAGGAGGAAGGCGGAGCCCCCCGCCTCTCCTTCGACGACTTGCATAAACTGATCGAAAAGGCATTGGTGGAAAACGATGCCTATGATGTCGCCAAGAGCCTGGTCTTTTCCAGGTCGAATCATGGGGGCTCGAACGGACATATCCCAGTGGCCGGTCGGGTCGACAGTTCTCTTATTCGTTTAATTCGCAGGAGTGGACAGGTTGTTCCTTGGAATTCTTCCAAAATTGAAGTGGCCATCCGCAAGGCTTTTCTTTCTTTGCGGCTAGACTCTGAGCCTGCGGTTCAGGTGTCTGATTCGGTAACCCGCCGGGCGGTGGAAACCGGCCAGGCATTTATCAATATCGAAGATGTCCAGGATTT
>CBFIFQ010000002.1:0-52880 GCA_965661905.1 Opitutales bacterium | reverse complement strand
ATTTTTTCATCACTGCCAGTTAGGTTTAATTTTCTCGTTGTAATGGCGGCACCACCTGTAAAGTTAGGAATTAATTTTTCACCCAAAAGGGCAAGCTGGCCATTGTAGTCCAGTCGCTTTGTAAGACCCATAGACCAAGCACTGTGATTGTCTGACCATGGGAGGTTAGTTAAACTCAATCCCCGCTGAATACACTCTCCTATTATTCGAAGTGTAGACTCTACCGTGTCTCCACTTCCCTCTGGTCCGTGGGGAGTTCGCTCTCCGTCCCAACATATCCAGCTTTCAGCTGCAACTAAGCCTTTATCATGATACCCCTCTTCGTTAAGCCGCCTGTCCATATACTCCATTTGGTCCCAAACCGAGCTTACCCATGTTAGCATACCTCCTCCCCAACCATTGTTGAAGTCACTGAGATTAACCGCAAAATTATCAATTAAGCTCATGAGTTCTGGGGAATCCAATTGGATGTCGTACCATTTCTTACAATTACGAGAAGGAGATAAGCCTGCGGTAGAAACGATCTTTGTATCACCTGTCTCCTCTGAATAATCTCGAATTGCACGAGCTGCAGGTAACATAAATAACTCAATAAGTTCGTCCCAGGTACCATCCCAGTATTTAGGGTGGTTGGCTTCATGAAAAATTGAATAGTAGTCAATATCTTCACCAAACCATTCAACGGTTGCCTTAACCATTTCATAGACTGCTTGGTCGTCGGGTGGTATTTTGTTAAAATCAGCATAGGTTAACCCTCCGTTCATCCAAAGAGGAACTTGCCATAAAACGAGCTCCGTTTTAATGCCTTTTTTCTTACACAATTTTACAGCATGCCGAATAGCAAGTGCCTCTTTGGAAGGATGATTCTCGTAATCTAAATTTTTCTTGGATGGAAGAGTGTGAAGTGACATAAACCAAAAGCTCGCATAGCTTGCGATTTTACCAATTTCCCTTTCGATATCTGCTTCAGAGCTTTTTGGGCGGTCCGTGTAGGGTTGCCATCGAAAACCTACATGTAAATGATTTTTGGTCACCTCATAAGTAATAGATGATTTATTATTTTTAAATAAATCTGAAAAACCTGGGCCAACTCGTTGATCAGGGTCAACTGGAGTGAGTTCACTTTCACCGATACAAAAATTTGTAAGCAATGCTGTAAAGATGAAAGCAATTATCAGAAAATTCATTAAAAGATCTTTACTATTAGGTTAGCGACGAGAGTTCAAGATTAAGCTTTTTACTAAGTGTGCTGCAATTTAATTGCTAGTGATGGATAGGCCGTTTTTATTCGATGTCGAGTTGGTCTTATCACTTTATGGTGCAACCCACTATGTGTGCATTAAGAGGAATGGTGTAAGTTGGAAGAGGAAAGATAATATCTTAAAAGTTGACAAATTAATTTTTAGAGTAAAAATGATAATTATATAGTACTAAATTTTTTTTTAACATTGAAAATCAATGAATTACGATAAACACATAAAAAAGCTCAAAGATAAATATTTAGATATATTTGACAACAGTGAAGCTAAGTTTACCCTTTTTTGTCGATCTTTAAATAATGATTTAAAGATGATAAATGTACAGCTTAAATTATTACGAAAACAGCGGGAAAGTGAAACATATGTTTTTAGGAATTTTGACTTTTGGAAACTGATTTTAGAAAATTTTCCTAAGACAAATTTTCCTGATGTTGATGGAGTCCCGCGTTATTTTTATAAAAAGAATGGGAAAAATTGCTTCAGGTTTAAGTATTTTGTGGCTGATATGCTAGAAGCAAAAGCAATGGTTGATTGTCCTGCCAACCCTCGATCAAGGTATTCGATGCTTAAGTCGGAACTATTAAAGTATTTACAGACTGAGAAGAAGCGCAATATACAGTCTAAACTCGAAAAGGAAATGAAGGAAGTTGTTGATCAAAAAGATTCAAAAGAAAACAAAGAGCATTTGCTGTCAGGACGATGGAGTAATTGGATGAATAGTTAGTTCATAATTTAAGACATTTTTAATATAAATTTATAGTAAGGTTTTTGTAAAAACTTGATTATCAATATTTAAATTAATTTTATTGAAAGAGTAAATTTATATATTATTTACTGATACTCTATCTAAAATTAAGCAAAACCTGCAGTAGCAACAACTCGGTTACAGTTTGGAGTTTGTTAAATCTATTTTCCCTGTTATTAATAAAAAAATGAACCTTAAGACACTAGAATGTATAAAATGTGAACTTGAAGATCACGCTATTTTCAAGCGCATGAATTCTTTGGAAGAACTAACTATTTTCATGGAACATCATGTTTACGCTGTATGGGACTTCATGTCATTATTGAAGAAGTTACAGTATCTCTTAGTTCCCTCAGGTTCTCCCTGGTTACCGGGACCGAATGGTAATATTGTACGCCTAATTAATGAAATTGTTATGGAGGAGGAGTCTGATCAATTGCCTTCATCTTCCAAATCTCCTGAGTATACAAGTCATTTTGAAATTTATTTAAATTCCATGCAGGAAGTGGGTGCGTCCACTTTAAGCATTAATACTTTTTTGGAAATTGTTAAAAAAGATGGGATTATGGAAGCACTCAAATGGCCTAATCTACCTGAACCTTCCAGAAAATTCATGAGGCATACATTTGATTTAATTCAAACAGGAAAACCTCATGAAATCGCTTCTTCATTTGCAATTGGAAGGGAGAGTGTTGTACCTTTAATGTTTAAACGTATTCTTGATCTTACTAGTTTAAGTTCAGACACAATACCTGTTTTTCGGTACTACCTCGAAAGGCACACTGAACTAGATGGCGAGCATCATGGGCCTATGGCTCATCAACTTCTTGAAAGTTTGAGCAGCGGGAATGTAGAAGTTGAGAGAGAGATTATTCAACAAGCTGAGACTAGCATTCTTCAAAGAATTGAATTTTGGGACGGGGTGCTTAAAGCTCTACCTTAAATTTGCCACCGATAAATTAAGATAGTTCAATTTCGATTGTAAATTCATCGCGTGCCCCTGGTGCTACCATGCGTGTTGTTTTATTTTCTGTTGCATTAGGAGGCGACATCCATGGTTCAATGCAATAGAAAAGCGAATTGGGCTTGGTCCAACTTACAAATGTGAGCCGAGTTCCAGTCTCCGAACCTCCTACCTCGGAAATGCTAATATTCTCTTCTCCGTTAAGCAGAGAAATTTCAGCTTTCGGTTTAGACAATTCATAGAATATATTGTTTACGAGCCCTTCATCATTGAGGTTTTGTTCTGATGTCTTCAAATCTTTAGGCACCATCATGCCCCCTTCTTTATATTGAAATACTTTTTTAGCTTCGATCGATAATTTGTGATCTTTCATCGAAAGACCCTTCCTCCAGGGCACTTGGAAATAAGGGTGCAATCCAGCTGACCAAGGTATTGGCTCACGGCTTTCATTTTCCAGCACTAGACTAATTTGTAGTGTCAAATCAAGGAAATGATATATGACCGTAAAGTTGTAATCGAAAGGGTAAAAGCTTTTCATCTCTTCTGTTTGAAGCATCTCAACTTCGAAGCCTGATTGGTCTATTGAACGGACAGCAAACTCTGCACGATTGGCAAAACCGTGCATTGGCATTTTCCGATGCGAACCGTCAGGTAGCTTCCAGTAATCAGGCTTTCCCTCGAGGTATGATTTTCCCGCGAAGGGAAATAGTATGGGTATTCCTCCACTTACAGAGTGAAATGCATCTTCTTTTATATCTTCAGGCCAATGAATAACATCACGGACGGAACCATCACTCATATTGATATGCCAGTTCAGTAATTGTGCACCCTTTTCAGGGGATGCCAAAAAGGTAGAGGGTCCAACATCCCAGCGCCTAATTTCATGGTTTTGATAAGTGATCTTTTCCATTACATATGAATAGAAGTTTCTTTGGACTTTGCGCAATGCCAATTATATCATTAAATGTTAATTTGAGGTAAATATAATGTTATTTTTAAAATCCACTTTTTACACCTTCATATTCTTTTTGGTGATTTTGCTTAGTGCACTAGGTGTCGATGGCAACAAAACCCTCAGTGTAGACACTAATCAGAGTATTATCGCCGAAGGTAACTCCACTCAAATAGAGTCATATATCGCCTATGTCATACCAATAAAAGAACAAATTGGAGCACCTATTCTAGATATTCTTCGGCGTGGTTTAAAGGATGCTATCAAGAAGGAGGCAGCGATTGTAATTCTTGATATGGATACACCGGGAGGCGAGCTTGGAGTGACACTCGAAATAATGGAAGAGATTATTGAGAACCTAAAAAGATTCAGAGGTAAAATTATCACTTATGTAAATAAAGAGGCAATTTCTGCAGGTGCATACATTGCCATTGCTACGAGTGAAATTGCTTTCTCTCCACAATCACAAATCGGTGCGGCGGAGGCAGTGAGTGGTGGAGGAAGCAACATTGATTCTTCCATGAAAAGAAAAATCAATTCTTACCTAAAAGCGAAAATTAGGAATTATGCGGGAAATCATCGATACCGCTCCTTAGTGATGTCCGCAATGATGGATGCCAATGAAAGTTTGATTATAGAGGGTAAACCACTCAAGGCTTCTGATGGTAGTTTGATCAAAAAAACGGGTGAGCTACTCACATTAACCGGAGAAGAGGCATGTCAACTTTATGGTGAGCCGCCAGTCCCCTTACTTGGGTTTGGGGTTTTTGAAAATTACGAAGAAATATTAGTCCAAAAGTGGGGCAATGAAAATTACCAGATTATTGAAATGAATTTACATTGGGCTGAGAAAGCCGGCTTATGGCTCAACGGTATTGCCCCGCTTATTTTAAGCATAGGATTGGTGTGTATTTTTGTAGAGTTTAAAACACCGGGATTTGGAATCTTTGGAGTCTCTGGAATCCTTTTGTTGCTGGTCTTTTTTGGGTCAAAATATGTGGCAGGTTTGGCAGGTCAGGAAGAGATTGTTGTTTTTTTATTTGGTATCTGTTTCATATTGATAGAAATTTTCCTTGTTCCAGGATTGATTATTCCTGGTATCATTGGGTTTTTTATGATCATAGGATCAATTTTCTGGGCAATGATTGATGTTTGGCCTACGCCAGAATTTACCTGGAGTTATGAAGTTTTTCGCCTTCCTTTCTGGGAGCTTATACAGTCCCTTTGTATAGCAGTTATACTCGGGATTTTCGTATCCATTATTCTACCTAGAACCCCAATATGGAAACGGTTGATTTTAAGTGAAACCCTTGGTGAAGGTTTGCCCTCCAAAACCGGTAACAATTCTTTGCTTTGCGTGGATGGAATGTACGGAAAAACTGTTTCTGAATTATTTCCATCAGGGCAGGTGGAAATAAACGGTAAGCGCTATGAGGCTCGGGCTATACATGGTAGAATTGAGAAAGGGGAGAAAATAAAAGTGATTAAAACTTCATCAATGGATGTAGTAGTAGAACTGGCATCTTCATGACTTTGGTAATTTGTATTCTTACACTTAGCTATACCCTGATCGCATTTGAGGTTATTATACCTGGTGGGTTGCTAGGGATTCTTGGTTTCATGGGTTTGATTGCCGCAGCCTATTTATCTTATTTGGAGTTTGGTGGTTGGTTCGCCCCATCGATAACTTTTCTTGCCAGTGGGATAGGTGCACTAGTGTTGATTTTATTTGAATTTAAGTGGCTGTCCAAAAGCCCACTTGGAAGGAATTTATTTCTCAGTAAAACCGTTGAAGCGACTAGCAACACATTTTCTCGGGAAGAAAATTTGATTGGATGCTCGGGTATATCCATCTCTGACCTTCACCCCGAAGGCTTGGTTAAACTCAATGGTAAGGACTATGATGCTTCTAGTGAAAGCGGTTATCTGCCCAAAGGTGTGTCAGTAAAGGTTACGGGTATTGATGATTTTACAATACGCGTTCAGTTAGTGAATGATTAGAAGGGTTGACCTTAGAACACATTTTTACCACCAATAGTTTGGACTTTATCACATATCATTATGCTTGAATTAATTATAATTGGGTTACTCGGGGTCATAGGGCTTGTTGTCTTGTTGGTCATAATGTCGTTTTTTAACACTTGGTTGAAAGCATTCCTGGCAAAGGCAACCGTTGGATTTAGCACCTTGTTAGCCATGCGACTTCGGGGTGTTCCGGTCGGATTAATTGTGGATGCCAGGATAACAGCAGTCAAGGCGGGCATTCCTCTTGAGACAGACCAATTAGAAGCACATTACTTAGCTGAAGGAAATGTTGTACAGACAGTCCAGGCTTTAATTGCAGCCTCTAAGGCAAATATTATTTTGGAATGGGATCGTGCCTGTGCCATTGATTTAGCTACGAGGGGAACAAGTAAATCAGTCCTTGAGGCGGTTCGCACATCTATTAATCCCAAGATTATTGATTGCGTAATTGAAGGACGCGATACGATTGATGGGGTTGCCAAAGATGGCATTCAGGTTAAAGTTCGGGCAAGGGTTACAGTGCGCAGTAATTTAGATCGATATGTTGGCAGTGCCCAAGAGGAGACGGTCATTGCAAGAGTGGGTGAAAGCATAGTATCGACGATTGGATCCTCAGAGAATTACAAAGTTGTTCTCGAAAATCCTAACTCTATTACTGAAAAAGTTTTGGATCGAGGACTTGATCAGGGGACCGCCTTCGAAATACTTTCTATTGATATCGCGGATGTTGATTTGGGTGAAAATAGAGGAGCCGCACTTCGTTCTTCCCAGGCATCAGCTGACAAGGAGGTCGCCCAAGCCCAAGCGGAAATTAGAAGAGCAGCAGCGGTTGCTTTGGAGCAGGAAAACAAAGCTAAGGTTCAAGAAATGCAGGCAAAACTAGTCGAAGCTGAATCTCAAATTCCACTGGCGATGGCTGAGGCTTTTCGAAGTGGCAATCTTGGTGTAATGGACTACTACAGGTTAAGAAATGTAGAGGCCGATACTGGGATGAGGGAAAGCATATCGAAGGGGGTAGATTGATCATCTATTGATTGTTTAAAATTTACCTACCGACATGCCGGATATTCCAATAGATACCCTGCTGATAATTGGGTTAGTTATAGCATCATTTATTGGCAAACTGACTCAAAAAAAAGCATCCATCCCTCAGGCAGGAAATAAAGATACGGACTCTACCCAAGAGGACCCACCAAGGGATTCGGCAAGTTTAGAAGATGTGCTTAAAGAGGCTTGGAAGAATTTCAATGATTCTTCGGATGAACCTATAAATGAACCTATCACTAAAACACCTGCACCTTTACCAAGAAAAAAAGAGCTTTTAAAAAAGAAAGTATTAGAAAAAAAAGAGCCCCAATCTTCTTACAGGATCATAAAAGAGCCGACCTTTTCTTACGATTATGATTCAAGTGCAGCCGGAACATTTTTAACCGTTACGGGAGATTTAAAGAATTCCAATAAATCACTACGAAAAGCATTTTTGCTTAAGGAAATTCTTGATCAACCAGTATCAATCAAGAAGACTTCTTTTTGATAGTCGTAAGTTTTTTGCTTTTTTTCACCTTTTTACTTTTCAAACTATCATTGAGTGCTTGAACCATGCATCTCTTGTTCCATAAGCAAGTGTTTGGAAACGCACATTTTTTACCAAAGCAAAAAATGTTATCATGTGACCTTTTCATCGCTGGAATTTATGATTACTTGGTAAATTTGTTAAATAAAATAATGGGTAAATTAAAAGGAAATCTTGAACTATGTTCGGCAAATTTTTCACGATAATCATGCTGCATGATACGAATCACTGAAAAGTAAATATAAGTATCCAAGATTTAGAAACAATGTGACTTGCAAGTCTACAACAATGAAAAGTATGAAGAAACATTCAAAATCATGCGAATCAGATTTTAAAATATGTTTTACCAAGAAGTAAAAAGCCTATGTATACAGAGGTAAAGTGCTTGCAAGAAGAATGGGTAACTGATAGAAGTTACCGCTTTAAATTTTTCCTACCCCTGAAAACATCATGTCTGAACTAAGCGAATTGACTTTAAAGGTATCACCACGAGATAAATCTGGCCGTAATGCTTGTAAGAGCCTGAGAAATGCAGGTAGAATCCCTGCCATACTTTACGGTAAGGCTTTGAATAAATCTTATTCTGTAGATGATAAAGAAACGAGAATGTTGCTTCGTAAAGCTTCTGGAACATCATCTCTGCTTAGACTTCTAGGCGAGAACGGTGAGGATGAATTGGTATTAATCAAGGACCTTCAAAAAGACCAAATTAAAGATAGAATTCTGCATATTGATTTTGTCCAAGTTACTCGAGGAGAAGATCTTCAAACAAAAGTTCCTCTGGTTATTTCTGGTGAAGCAGAAGGAGTTAAGAGCCAAGGTGGTATCCTTGAAATCCTTGCGAGTGAGGTGGAAGTTAAATGTCGTCCAAGCAACTTACCTTCACAAGTGACGCTTGATATAAGTGCAATGGAATTAGGTTCTAATCTTCAGATCAAAGATCTCCCTAAACTAGAAAACATTGAATACACTGATTCACCGGACATGATTCTTGCATCTTGCGTAGGTAGTGCAAGCGGAAGGTCTGGTGCGGATGATGATGAGCAGGAAGAAGTTTCAACTGAAGAGGAAGAAGCAGCAACTGAATCTGTTGCTTCTTCAGAGAAAGAGTAACCTCATTACCCTGCTATGAGTTGTGAAAAAATGCGGCATAATAGGCCTTGGAAATCCTGGCTCACATTATGCCCAAACTCGACACAACATCGGTTTCTGGATCCTTGATGAATTTGCCAAGCAAAACGATCTTACATTCAGTAAAAACGAGAAGTTTGGGGCAGAAACCTGTAAGTATTTACATAAAAGTAGTCACCAATTGCTTTTAATCAAGCCGTTTACCTTCATGAATAATTCAGGAACTTTGTTACCTTCTTTATTGAAATACAGTGGCTTTGGTGAATCTCAAATTACAGTTGTTCATGATGAATTGAATCTACCTTTGGGGGTGCTTAAGGTTTCAAATGCAAGGGGTGCCGGAGGGCATAACGGAGTAAAGAGCATTATGACCGCATTAAATACCCCTATTACAAGAGTTAGAATAGGCATTGGCGGAAATCACAAGCAAAACCAGAGTCTATCCAACTATGTTTTATCCAGTTTTAATCAAAAGGAATCAGAAATTCTGAATAAGAGACTACCCTACTTTTTACACGCTATCCTTTCAATTATTGAAACCGGTGTAGAGAAAACCATGAACATTTTTAATCAAGAAAAACAAATCGAAACTACCTCATGAATAAGAAAAATTATCTTGCGACTATTGTATTTGATCCCAGAGGGTCGGACGGAACATCTGACGAAATGATCCCCAAATTAAGTGAACTTATCCGTCAATCGGATGGTGAAGTTACTAAGGTAGAGAATCAAGGCAACCATGACTTTTCTTACCCACAGAAGAATGGATTATCAAGCGGTACCTTTTTGCAATTTGAAATATCGGGACTCCCAACCACACCAGATACTCTCAAGAAAAAACTCAAATTAGAAAAAAAGGTTGATCGAGTCTTGATCGAAAGCTTGTAATTTTACAGATTACAATATTCTTTTCCTAGCATG
Organism: Opitutales bacterium; assembly: GCA_965661905.1. Classification (GTDB taxonomy): domain Bacteria; phylum Verrucomicrobiota; class Verrucomicrobiia; order Opitutales; family Seribacteraceae; genus Seribacter. The sequence continues at coordinate 43,310 of CBFIFQ010000002.1, read as the reverse complement.
GCTTCTCTAAATAAAGTATTACTCATTGGAAACTTAACTCGTGATCCTGATGTTAAAATGATGACCAACGGCCGTCCCGTTTGTAATTTTGGTTTGGCATTGAATCGGTCTTACAAGGACGCTGAGGGTAATAAAAAAGATGAAACTACCTTCGTAGATGTCGAGTGTTATGGCCCAAGGGCTGAAGCCGTTGGGCGTTTTTTTACAAAGGGTCGAGCCATTTTCGTGGAAGGCAGACTGAAATTAGACCAATGGGAGTCGAAAGAAGGAGAGAAAAGAAGTGCAATTCGAGTTGTACTCGACAATTTTGAATTCGTTGACTCTCGTCAGGAATCTCAAAATAACCAATCCGGTGTTAATGTAACTTCTTCTGCACTTCCTGCTCCAAGCCAGTCAAACAGCCCAACATCAAATACAACTGTACCTAGTTCTTCAGACCCAGAGTTAGATGAAGATGTTCCTTTTTAATTTTACCCATATATATTATGCCACAAACAGAAGTATTACTCGTTGAACATATAGATAACCTCGGATCCGAGGGTGATGTAGTTAAAGTGCGTCCAGGATACGCCCGTAATTATCTTATTCCCCGTAGTAAGGCAGTTCCCTTAAATCATGCGAACAAGAAAAGGTTAGATGCCCTTAAAGTCGCTCGTGCTGCAAGAGAAACTGAAGAGCTCCAAAAATCACAGGATATAGCTGCCAAGCTTAACGATACCTCTATTGCGGTCGCGGTTAAGACCGGTGCGGGTGGCAAACTTTTTGGATCTGTGACAGCTGTGCATGTTTTGGAGAAGCTCGAAGAAAAAGGATTTAAGCTTGATAAAAGACATTTTTCTAAATTTTCCCCAATCAAGGAACTTGGTCAAACGACCATTAATGTGTCTTTACACAAAGATGTATCTGTGGATATCAAACTAGAGGTTGTGTCTGAAAACCCAATCGAGGAAACCGAGTAACTATTCATTTTTGAGGGGAAGTTTAAAAGCGAATGCCATCATCTCCTTCTCTTACACATGATAATAAGCAGGCTGGCTTTAACCAAAACCTAACTACCTCTGCTATGCCTTCGACCCTTGAAGGTAAATCTCTTCCGAATAATATTGATGCGGAGCAAGGGTTATTGGCTGCCTGTATTGTTGATTCTTCTGGAGAAGTAATCGGGCGCTGTATTGAGCAAGGAGTAGGGCCTGATCATTTTCACTTTCATAATCATCAGCTCATTTTTGATGCCCTGATTCAGCTTCATCAGGAAAACAAAGAAGCAGATGAAATTTTAATAGCAGAAAAATTATCAGCTGCGGGTAATTTAGAAACAATTGGTGGAAAGGATGCACTTTTTGAATTGTCCGCCCGAATCGATACTACGGCCCACGCGCCCTACTGGTTAGATATAGTCAAGCAAAAGGCTATTCTTAGAAAATGCATAATGGTCGCTTTTGAAATTATTGATGGAGCGAATCAGATCCAGGGTAATGTTGATGATTTTCTTGCTACCATGGAGCAACGAGTTTGCTCTTTGGGTGATGAGCAGAATGTTAGATCTTCGGTCCCTTTTAAAGAGCCTATTCAGCATGCGATGGAGCAGATTCAGCGAATGCTATCGCACGAGGAAATGGACGGTCTTCTTTCTGGTTACAAGGACCTTGATCAACTTACCAATGGGTTTAAACCTGCTGAAATGATTGTCATAGCCGCTAGACCTTCCGTTGGAAAGACAAGTTTAGCCATGAACATTGTTGAAAATGTTGCTTTTTCGCCCAAATATCAGGATTCCCCCAAAAACCTTTTAGTCTTTAGCTTAGAGATGAGTGCGACATCGCTGGCGATGCGTATGATTTGTGGACGAGCTAAAGTGAATATGAATGACTTAAGGAGGGGCTTCGTTCCCAAAAAAGATGCAGAAACCCTCAATGCAATAAGTCGTGAATTTCAAGAAGCTTCATTGTGGGTGGACGATACCAGTGGTTTAAGCATCAATCAAATAAGAGCGAAAGCGAGAAGACTTAAAACTCGGAAAAAAATTCATCTTATCGTTATTGATTATCTTCAACTCATTTCTGGTGATGCCAGAGCCCAGTCCAGAGAAAATCAAATATCAGACATCTCTCGTGGGTTGAAAGCGATGGCTAAGGAATTAGATGTCCCTGTAATTGTATTGAGTCAGTTAAATCGTGATTCCGAAAAAGAACGAAGAGATCCCAGACTTTCAGATTTACGAGAGTCTGGCTCCATTGAGCAAGATGCCGATATTGTAATGCTTTTGGGCAAACAGCGAAAAGGTGAAGACATCAGAGAAGTTGATCAGGATCCTGAGGCGGCGAGTTCAGATGAAGATTATGAACCGATTTCTTTATTACTGGCAAAGCAAAGAAATGGACCTACTGGAAGGATTAATCTCGCATTTCGTCGAAAATTTACGAGGTTTGAAGTTCTTGAAGGAGAACCACGACTTAATTAACTGACATGATTCAACGAATTCGCCCCTTGTTTCCCCTAATAATGCTTTTCTCAGGCATTGCCATTCTGTGGGCACAGGTTGTCCCTGAAGGTAAACAAATAATATCGATCGAGGTAGCCATGGAGGGCCCAAAGACTTTGGGTAAATCCTTTTTACTCCAAAACTTACAGGTTGAAGAAGGGATGCCATATGATCCATCATCAATTGACAAATCGATTCGTAATCTCGTTGCAACTGGTGCGGTCGATGATGTGAAAGTTTTTTATGACCCTAAAAATTCTACTGACAAAGGAGTGGCACTTATTTTCAAAGTCCGGGCAAAACCTCGCATCCAAAAAATTTCTTTTTTAGGAAATAAGAAGTTGTCTAATAAAAAACTTGAAAAAACAATTTCGTTAAGTGTTGGTGATTTGTTTAATGACTCTGACTTTAAGGCCGACCAGGTTTTAATCGAAGAACTTTACACGGACAAAGGTTATTGGAATGCCAGCGTTTCGAGTGAACTAAAAACCCTTAAAGGGAGTAATAATGTTTCAATCATTTTTAAGATTACAGAAAATGAAAAACGAAAAATAAAAAGAATTGAATTTGTTGGAAATAACTTACTTCCAGCCAAAACTCTCTTAGAAGAAATGGAAACGGCACCATGGAGGTTTTGGAGGTTTTGGTCAAAACGCTCTCGATATCGACCTTCTGTTTTAGAGGAGGATATTAACAAACTAAAAACGATTTACCGAAATGAAGGCTTTTTGGATGTAGGGATTGATCAAAGCGGCATTCAGGTCAAGCCAAACGGGAAGAGCAATTTAGATTTGATTATCAAGGTAGAGGAAGGAGATCGATCTTACTTTGGTGGCTACAAAATCGTGGGAAATGTAGTTTTAAGCACGGATTACTTAATGGATGACTCAGGTGCTGATTCAGGTAACAAATTTGTAATCAAAAAAGGGGATCCCTACTCGCCAGCGGTCATAAATGACGAGGTTTCTCGTTTGCGCAGAAAATACGGGGAGAAGGGCTATCTTGATGCAAGAGTACGGGCTGTGAGAACCCCTAATTTAGAAACAAATCAAATAGATTTGAAATTTGAGATTACTGAAAACAGTAAATTCAGCGTCAACAGTATTCAGGTTCGTGGTAATGATAAAACAAAAACTATTGCGATCATTCGTGAGCTGGCTTTAGCCCCTGGTGAGACTTTTGACTTGGTTAGAATGGAAACGAGTGAGGCAAGACTCAAGAATACCCGTTTTTTTGAAAAAGTTAATCTGGATGATGAGCCGATTAACTCCAAAGACCCTGAACTTCAAAACAGTCGCCGTAATTTAGTTGTTGATGTCGAAGAAGGAAGGACTGGCCATGTATCTTTTGGGGTAGGATTCAGTACTCTAGAAAAGGCAATGATGTTTGCTGAGTTTAGGCAGGGAAATTTTGATATTATGCGTTGGCGTACTCCTCACCCTTTACAAGGTGATGGTCAAAAATTCAGATTACGCTTAAAGCTTGGTTCCAGAAGTAATGAGGTCCGCTTGGCTTTGGAAGAACCTTGGTTTTTTAACCGAAGACTTGCCGCCGGTTTTGAAATTTTTCGAGAGAAATCTGATTATTATAGTTCCTATTACGATGAAATGAGAGCCGGCTTTGAAGTGTATTTCCGAAAAAGGATATTCGAATTAATAGAGGGTCGCCTCTTTTATCGTTTTGAAGATGTTAAAATAGATGATATCAGTACGGGCTCCGGAGTACCCAGCTTTATTAATGAAGAAGATCTCACAATTTCTAAGGTTGGCTTAACTCTTAGCCGTGATACTAGAGATTCTATTCTTTTCCCATCTGAAGGAAGTATTTTTACGGTTCGTAAAGAGTTTGCCGGTGGTATGTTTGGTGGAGATGCTGACTATGGAAAGCTTGAATTTCAAGGGGCTCGCTTCTTTAAAACCTTTGATCCAATGGACCAAGTTTTTTCTATAATGGGTCGAAGCGGAACCCTCGGAAGGTTTAATGGTAAAGATGCGGATGTGCCTTTTTTCGAAAAGTTCTTTTTAGGCGGTCCATATAACTTGAGAGGATGGGATTACCGTGATGCCGGTCCACAGGATGGGACCGAGCCCAAAGGTGGTAATTCCTATTCTTATGCAGGGTTGGAGTATACTTTTAAAATCGCCGACCCCTTAAGGTTTGCTTTGTTTTATGACGGAGGATATCTGCGGGATGGAGATTTCAAACTTTTGCCTGGAGACGATCAAGAGGGGTGGCATGATAACTGGGGTTTAGGAGTTCGTATTATGGTTATGGGCATGCCCTTACGTCTTGACCTTGGTTTTCCTTTAAGCGACCCTGCAAATACCGGTGGATCTCCTCAATTTCATTTCTCGGGTGGTACCCGATTTTAAGAATTCCTCAAGCATTATATTATTATGAAAATACTCACTATTCTTACGCCAGCACTTCTTTTATTTGCTGGTTCTTTTCTTCATGCTCAGAAAATTGCGGTTGTCGATGTACAAAAGACATTTGATGGTTATCAAAAAGTAAAAGATGCCCGTGAGAGACTTGACCGGTCGAAAAAAATTGCAGTCGAAGAATTGGAAATTTTTCGTGACGAATTAGAAAAGATTGTAAAAGAGCTGAAGGAAATGGAAGAAAAGCTAAACAATCCCAATATTGAAAGTTCTGATCTTAAGACCAAATATCAAGAGAAGTTAAAAAAAGCTAAAGAAAAACAAGAAGATATGGTTGCTTATGATAAGCGTGCCAAAGCTACGATTTCACAGAGACAACGAAATTTGCTCGTTGAACATTTAGGAGATATCCGAGCTGCGGTAAATAAAGTGGCCACAGCTAAGGGCTTCGATTTAGTTATGAATTCTTCTGAAACTCAACTTGGTGTATTTTACTCAAGTGAGAAGTTGGATATCACAAAAGATGTAATTTCAGCTCTGAATACATCAAAGAAAAAGTAACCTTAAGGTTTCTGGTTTTCTTCAAATGTGAAGTGTGATTTAAATTTAAAGGAAATATGCGGCTTGTTTAAGCAAGCCACTAAAGTTGGCAATTGCGATCTTTCAGATTTATCTGGGATTGCTTCCCTTACAGAAGCTGTAAAAGGTGATGTTTCTTTTTTGGGTAACCCTAAGTACAAAAAAGATGTTAAAAATTGTAAAGCCTCGCTTGTTCTAGTTCCTACTGATCTTGAAGAAGCCCCTCAAGACAATCAAATATTCATCAAATTAGAAGACCCTTCTCATGGATTGGCCATCATCTGTAAATTTATTGAAAGCAGAATCTATCCGGCTCCAGAACCTGGCATTCACGCAACCGCTTTTGTTGAAGATTCTGCTAAAATTGATATCTCTGCCTCAATAGGGCCCTTTTGTTACATTGGCAAAGATGCTAGGATTGGTGCTGGTTCCCAAATTCTATCTCATTGTCATATTGGGGGAGCGGCAAAGATTGGAGATCAATGTAAGATTCACCCTGGAGTAAAAGTTTTATCCCGTTGTGAAATTGGAAATAGAGTGGTCCTAAATGCCGGAGTGGTGATTGGCTCAGAAGGTTATGGCTTTGAACAGGTTAAAGGAGAGAATGTAAAAACTCCTCATCTCGGTATTGTAGTTATTGAGGATGATGTGGAAATCGGGGCAAATACCTGTATCGATCGAGCTAGGTTTGAGAAAAGTTTAATTGGGACTGGTACTAAAATTGATAACCTCGTTCAAATTGGTCACAATGTAAAAATAGGTAAAGACTGTCTCATCGTTGCACAAGTTGGAATTGCCGGCAGCGTTCGTATGGAAGACCAGGTTATTGTAGGAGGTCAAGCAGGCTTCGCAGGTCACCTAAAGATTGGCAAGAGTGCTAGAATAGCCGGGCAAGCAGGTATTACCAAAGATGTGGAACCGGGTGCTTTTTTAAAGGGAAATCCCGCCCTTCCCGTACAATTAGCCCATAGACTGTCAGTCTTGCAAAGAAAACTTCCGGATTTATTTATTAGGTTTGCTCAAATCGAAGGCAAGAAGTAAGGGAAGACTATGCAAAATGGAACTGGACTAAAGATTTTTAGCGGAAAGTCGAATGAACCTTTGGCTAAAGAAATTTGTGAATATTTAGATGTTCCATTGGGTGATGCTCTTGTAACTGCTTTTCCTGATAACGAGAGCTTTGTTCGTTTTAATGAAAATATTCGTGGAACGGATGTTTTTTTAGTCCAGTCAACTTCTTCTCCGGCTAATCATAATGTGATGGAGCTGCTTATTATGATTGATGCAGCAAAGCGTGCGTCTGCAGCAAGGGTCACGGCAGTTCTACCTTTCTTTGGCTATGCTCGCCAAGATCGCAAGGATCAACCAAGGGTCCCCATTACTTCTAAGCTTGTGGCCAATTTACTGGTAGCTGCAGGAGTAAATCGAGTATTAACTATGGATTTGCATGCCCAGCAGATTCAAGGATTTTTCGATATTCCAGTTGATCACTTGTATGCGTCTCCTGTTTTCTTTGACGAATTGAAGACAAAAGATGTGAGCAATCTGACCATTTTTTCTCCTGATGTTGGGGGTATGAAGATGGCCAATGCCTATGCCGAAGTTCTAGGATGCCCATTGGGCTTTGTGGCCAAAAGACGGACCGGTGCAAGTACAGTGGAAGCCATGAACCTAGTTGGTGAGGTTGAAGGCCGTGAAATTCTTCTTGTTGATGATATGACAGAAACAGCAGGAACCCTCACGGCAGCAGCTAAATTACTTAAAGAGCGAGGTGCACAAAAAGTGACAGCGCTTGTTAGTCATTGCGTTCTTAATGATACGGGTAAAGAAAGGTTAAGACAGGGTAACCTCGATGAATTGATTACCACAAACAGCGTAAGTATGAACACAGAGGGTCTCCCCATCCGCCAGATGAGTGTGGCTCCCTTGTTAGGCGAGGCGATAAAGAGAACTCATACAGACAATAGTATATCCACCCTATTTGAAATCAAAGGCTTTTGACCTATTTTTCTTTTAAATAGGGAAACAAAAGTTTTGGATTTTAACGCTCTTAGAAAGTGAACAAGTTTTTCTTATCCGTTTTTTTCCTCACATCTGTCCTTTCCGCTAAACAAAGCCTAACGGTAAAAGTTGATTCATCTGATCTGCCGAGGAATACAAAACTTACTTTACACAGTTACTCTTCCGTCCTTAAGGAAGCGACTCCAGCTGTGGTTTCCGTTACCACCCAACAGTATGTCCCATTGAGATATGGTGGAAGTGCCAATCCTTTAGAAAATTTTCTTCGGCGCTATTATGGCCTTCCTGAAATTGAACAGCCAGTTCTGGAAATGGAAAAAGTACCCTCGGGAATCGGTTCAGGTGTTTTGGTTTCTGCGGAAGGCCATGTTATAACCAATGCCCATGTTATAACCGATCAGAGAACAGGTAATCCTGTTGAAGAGGTAGTAGTTAAGCTTTCTACAGATCAAGAGTTTATTGCAGAAATTATAGGTTTTGATCGGTCAACTGATGTTGCAGTCCTAAAGATTGAGGCTGAAGAGGAGCTTCCATTTGTAACCTTAGCGAATAGTGATCTTTTACAAGTTGGAGATGTAGTTTTTGCTGCAGGCAATCCCTTGGGTATTGGGCTTACAGTAACGATGGGTATTGTCTCAGCGACGAAAAGAACGGAGCTGGATGTCTTTCGAGGGCAAAGAGGAGCTTACGAAAATTTTATCCAAACTGATGCTTCAATCAATCAGGGTAATTCGGGAGGCGCTTTGTTGGATACCAAGGGTAGGTTAGTTGGTATTAATACAGCGATTATATCTCAAACTGGAGCGAGCATAGGTATCGGGTTGGCAATTCCTGTCAATATGGTGCGAAAAGTATTAACTGATTTTGTGCAAGACGGCATAGTGAGGAGAGGTTTTTTGGGTGTTGAGTTAGTTGAGGGGAAAAATATCAATGGTGCTCTTGTGGGAAAAGTTGTTTCTCAAAGTGCAGCGGATTTGGCGGGTTTTCAAGCAGGTGATATAATCATCAAGGTCGGTAAGATCGAGGTGTCTTCTGTAAACGAATCAAGGTTAGCTATTTCACAAACCGATCCTGGCACGACTATTCCAATTGTTGTGATCAGGAACAACATGGAGTTAACGCTTAATGTAACTTTAGATCTCTTGGGTAACAGTGAAAAATTACTCATCCCCGGAATTTCCCTACAAAGCTTAAATTCAAAAGTCAGAGAGGATTATGGAATCCCCAGTCAAGTGCGTGGGTTAGTTGTGGAGAAATCGACTGGGGAAGAGAAAACTTTTAAAAAAGGTGTAGTTATTGTGGAAATTAACGGAGTTCAAGTAAGCACCGTTCAGGATGTTAACGAGCAGCTGAAAAAAGGGATCAATCGGTTTTATGTATGGTATCGGGGTAAATACTTTTTTCACGCATACCGCATTCCTTAATTTCCTTTTGACTAACTACCAGGTTTAACTGCAGGGATCCGGGAAAGTTCTTCCGGCAGATCATCCGGTGCATAGGTGGGGAAATTCATTTTTAACATACCGTGGAAAGGCGCACGAAGATTTAATTCAGAGGTGGATCGATCAACCAAACTTGTTACTCCGATTAATGAACATTCAAAACCATGAATGATTTCGATAGCTTCTTTAACCCTCCCCCCCTTGGTGACAACATCCTCAACAAGTAAAACTTTGTCTTCTTTGTTTAGAGTAAAATTTCGTCGTAATGCCAGGCGGTCCTCAATCTTCTCGAGGAATATAAACCTGGCATTTAGTTGTCGAGCGACTTCTTGCCCAATAACGAGTCCTCCCATAGCTGGAGCTACCACTGTATTAATGTTAGTGAAAGGTATCTCCTCTATCATAATAGTCGCAAGGCGAGTAACTTTGTCCATATACTGACATACCTTTGCACACTGGAAAAAATGTGCACTTCTCATACCAGAGCGAAGGATAAAGTGGCCCTTTAGAAGCGCCTTGGTTTCTTCAAAGATCGAATAGATTTCTTCCTTATATTTTGACATTTTTAAAGAGTGGGTGAGCAATCAAATTTGAAATCAACATGATATGGATCTGTTAGTATAAAACGATCAATTGGTCGGATGTGTCCATCCAAGATTAATCTCTGGCCCGATGGAATTAAGCTCGTGCGTAACTTTTCGTAAGGCAACACTTTCCTTTTTGATTTTTATATCGATTTGAGCTCTTGCTTGTTTTAAGGCCTCAAACGCATTTTTATAAGCAATAGAAGTTGAAAAATTTTTAATTTTTGACCGATAAGATTCACTATCTTTTAAAAACTTAGCTTTATCATCTTCACTGCAAAAAGAGATTTTTCGGCCTTCAAAATTACAGCTTATATTCAAATTTGATGGTTTCCCTGAAACTGGACATTGGGAGTTTATGGAAATTTTGTCCTGAGATGATTCATTCGCTTTCTGAACTTCTGTTTCAAGAGTTGAAAGTCGCTTTTTCTCTGTAAGTGAGAATTTATCAAAATCATCTTTTATTTTCTTATATTTATTTTTGATAGAAAGATAAGTGTTACGGTCTATGTAAGATTCTCTAAAGAGCTCGACTCCTGCCGCTGTAATATTAGTTTTCCATAAGAATATTTTCTGTAGTTTTTTTAACTTTTGGAAATGAGGGATGGAGGAATCAGTCAAGCCAGTGCTGTAAAGATTTAGGTATTCAAGATTTTGTAAATTGGATAAAAATGGAGGGAATCCATCGGAGATATTTGTTCCCTCTAAATGTAGTCGGGTAAGATTTTTAAATGTTGAAAGTAAAGGGCCAGATTTGTCTGTGATGCCAGTTTTCGCAAGGTTGAGCCAAAGAATTTGTTCAGATATGGGAAGAAGAGCTTTTGCGGCGGTGTCATCAAAATTTTTACCCATGTAGGATGCATTGACATATAAAGTATTTGTATTTTCAGCAACAGGCATCACAAGGATACCTAAGTTCTCAATAGCCGCAATCACCTGTTTATCAGCTTGGGGAACAATGGGCAGTTTGGGAGCGGTTAAATCATGTGCTTCAGTCTTTTTGGCAGGCAGATTCTTTAACACAAGTGATGCCATTTTCCTGGCGGATTCATCTAACTCTGAAAGTTTCAGGTCAAAAGATGCACCAAGTTCAATCCATGATTTTATAACAGAAAGCTCTTCTTCGGTTACCGGGTTGTGTTTTTCACCTTCCTCCATCGGAGGCATAGCTTCTTCGTCATCAGCGGGCAGCGTAATTCTGTATACCAATTCACTAGCCTCCACATCGCCCCCAACGATGATTTCAGTCCCTGCCCCTCTCCCTCCTTTTAAGAGCAATGCTTTAGAGTCCATCCGAAGTTTCCCTTTATCCTTATTTGGCCCATGGCAGTGTTGGCATCTTGCCTCAAAGACAGGATTAATTAGGTGATCAAAAACCAAAAGATTCTGATTAAGGGTTTCTGAGTGAAGGCATGGTACAAGGTAAATAACTAATGTAAGGATTAAATATTTCATAAGGTTATTGGAAAAAGAATAATGCTGCATATGCTTTAACCAATAAACACGAAATGCAAGATAGTAAAAAAGAACCTGGTAATTTAATTGATTGGAGCAAAGAACTTTGGTTTGGCCTTCTTTTTGTATGTATTGGTTGGACTGTATGGCCACTTATGGTTTATTTTTTGAGTCGAGCCATTGAGATCGAATATTTTATGCAGTTAACTCTCAGGGAGTGGGCAGAGGCAAAAGTCTATGGTCCTCTGAAAGACGGAGGTTTTAGGTCAATTTCCCGTATAGTTTTTTTATTTTTCCCCTGGGGCTTTTCTTTTTTCGTTCGTCTGATCCTTAACCACAGCAAGAAGAATAATGAGGTTACCTGATTAGGTTCCCTTGGTGACTGCAGAACGACGAATACTTACCTGACTTCCTGATCAACTCTGTATGGTTTCCCTGCTCCATGATGTGTCCATTTTCTAAGAATATTATTTGATCTGCCTCCCGGATAGTACTCAATCGATGGGCAATGATAAGTGTCGTATTATTTTTAGTTAATTGAGACAGGGCAATCTGTATTGCTCTTTCTGTCTCCACATCAACACTGGATGTTGCTTCGTCTAAGATCATAATTGGTGGTGCTTTTAAGATAGCGCGAGCGAGGGTGATCCTTTGTTTTTCTCCCATGCTAAGCCGTATCCCTTTTTCCCCGATGGAAGTATCTATTCCCAAGGGTAGTTTGGAAATAAAGTTCATGGCATTTGCTGCTTTCAATGCATATTCAATCTCGCTTGTGCTAGCTTGGGGTGCAGCGAGTGAAAGATTTTCCCTTATTGTAGTATCAAATAAAAATGGATCCTGGGATACAAAACCTATATTTTCCCGCAAGTTATTTAATCCAAGATTTCGAACATCTGTACCATGGATTGAAACTGACCCATGGCTTACATCATAATAACGTAACAATAAGTTCGCAATTGTACTTTTCCCTGCACCCGTTGGCCCAACAAGGGCCGTGGTTGAGCCATGAGGAATTTGGAAACTTAAGTTTTCGACAATGTTTGCCTTCTGATTGTAAGAAAAAGTTACATCAGAGAAAGTAACGGTGTGATTGTTTTGGGGAAATAGTGCCGGATTTCTCGGGCTTTTAATATCGACCTGGGTGTCGAGAATCTCAAAAACTCGTTCTCCCGAAGCTTTTCCGGCAGCGACTAGGTTGTTGATTGAAACTAATTGCCTCACGGGTTCGTAAAACATGTTAGCGTATAGTAAAAAGGCAAAAAATTGCCCAGTCGTAAAATTTGAATCTGTTTTAAGTAAGTGAGCCCCCATACCTACAACCGCCAATATACCGAGGGAAGATGTAAAGCTGGCACTAGGGCCCTGGATAGACCACCTGTACATTGCCTTAAGTGATCTGTTCTGTAATTCTATACCAATATCCCGAAATCGCTGTTTTTCCCTTTCGGCAAGCGAGAATGAATGGATCAATCGATTTGCCTGTATATCTTCCACCAGGAGTGCATTGAGCTTACCAGATGTTTGCCTAACGGCCTTCCAGTTTTTCTTTGAAACTTTTGCATACCGAAAGGCCATAATGATAAGTATGGGAAGAGGTAGAAAAACCAAGGCTGCCAAGCGGGGTTCTTGCCCAAACATCATGATGGTCACACCCAAAAGTGTAAGGACAGCAATAATCCCCTGCTCGGTTCCATCAAGGATAGCACGTTCCACGTTTTGAACATCTTCAACAACCCGAGAAGATATATCACCACTCTTTCTTTGGTCGTAAAAACTAATGGGCAGGTGTAACAACTTGGAGTGTAAATCTTCCCTTAGTTGAAGTATGACCTTTTGTTCTAGTTTATTATTAAAGCGAATTCGCAGGCAGTTTAGCACTTCTTTACAAAAGAAAAGTAAAGCGATTAACGAAATTCCTTGAAAAAGCGTATACCTATTTGAGTCATAATCGTAAAATATAGAGTCTAATACTTTTTGTATGATTGTTGGTACAAGTACAGCTAACAAGGTAATTAAACCAGCGAGAGAAAGGGTCGTGAAGAAAAGAAACTTGTGTTTGAATAAATACAAACTAACTCTTCCTATGACCCTGGGATTACTTTTTGCAGACATTATGACTTTTACTGAATTTACTAAACTTTTATTAACGACAAAATGACTAAACTAAAGCATGGGCCAACGGGTGCAACTATGTTGGACATTCCTTCTCCTTATCAAGCACACCCGAATGGACTGCTTCACTTGCCTCGTTTTATTGCCAAGATAAAAAAATTTTTAGAAAATAAGTTACCTGAAAGCTATCAACGGAATTTCACCAAAGGTTTTGATGGTTTCTTGTGTTTGCATTTGGGCGTTGAGCCAAGCGATGTCATTAATTGTGTCAAAAATGCAAAAGACGAAGCCGAGATCGCTCAAAACCTGCAAGCATTATTCCCAAAGGAGCTCAATGCTCCTGCCTGGAACAGAAAAGTTGTGCAAATGGGAATGTCTGATTTAGCTCTTGAGAAACTTAGTGAAGTTAAAAAAAACCTAGGGGCTGATGGTCGTGGAGATTTAATTTCTTTTGCAGATGTTATTGATTTTGATGAGGGAAAAATAACTTAGGCTAAGATTTTTCCATTCGCTTAACTGTGAGCAATGTTAGGTCATCGCGATCAGAATCTGCGGTTGCAAACTTTTCCATCTTTTCAAGAATTTTGGTATTTAATTCTTCGGGGACCAGAGGACTATATGCCTTCAGGCATTCTGCTAGCCTCGTAACGCCAAATTCTTCTTGTTCATGATTCTCTGCCTCCGTAATGCCGTCTGTGTAAAGAGTGAGGGCATTTCCGGGTGTAAATGGTACGGTGTAGTCTTCGATCATTTCCTCAAAAATTTCTTGGGGAACCATACCTACTGCCATTCCACTTCCATCTAGTTTATTTACTTTGCAAGGGTTAGAGCCAGTGGAGAGGAGAGCCGGTTCATGTCCTGCACGTGAATAAGTAAGGGTATTATTTTGAGTATCAATAATAGCTAAGAAGACTGTAATGAACATGTCTTCTCGAATCCGGTCTTCCAATTCACTATTTAACTTCTTTAGCACATCTGAGGGCTGTCTAGATTTTGTTAGGTAGTGCCTGAGGTTTGTCTGGCATAATGCCATAAGTAAGGACGCTGGAACGCCTTTTCCTGAAACATCTGCAATGGAAACAGCAAATTTGTGAGTGCTCAACTTTTTAAAATCATAAAAATCTCCACCCACTTGTGCTGAAGGTACATAATGGGCACTTATACGCAAACCTTTGCAGTCAGGAAAATTCTGGGTTAGGAAAAGCTCTTGTACCTCACTGGCTAACCTAAGGTCAGAATCCATTCTAGATTTTGAAATCCGTAAGTTCATCGCGTCTGAATTGCGAATCGCCAGTGCAGATTGCTCGGCAATTGAGTTTACCAAGGAAAAATCTGTCTCGGTGAAGGCTAGACCATTAGCAGGGTTAGCCACCACGAGTACTCCCATTGTTTTATCATTATAGACCAAAGGTGAATAAATAATAGACTTCACAACCAGAGATGGGTCTGCGTGTTTTACAACCCTGGGGTCTGCGAGGGCGTTTTCAATATAAACTGATTTTCCAGTTTTGGAAACTTGGCCAACAATGCCTTCACCTTCTTCTAGAATTTCAGAATTTAAAACTTTTTCAAGAAACCGAGCTCTTGGTTCAGAGGAATCTTTATCTACAAAATTTTTAATTGTTCTTTGAGGTGGGAATAGTCCCTCTACCGCCACACCCTGCAATCTTTTATTGGGCAGCTTTTCGTAAATACAGGCACTCATTGCACCGGTAGTTATGACAGCGGTGTGTGCAATACGATGATATAAATCTTTTTTGGCAATGCCTTCTCCGATTGCCACTGCCAGGTTATGCATGAAATTAACGACAATCTCTTTTTCTTGCTCCAAACGGACAATTCTGTCCGATAATAGATTGTTGGTTTTGCGATTTTTTTTGTGTTTGTACAACCAAAGAAGGGAGGTAACTAAAATTCCTGAAATTGCAGATAAAATCTCCATGCTATTCAATTCACGCCTCTTCCTCTTTTTTTTGTTCCAGAAACTTTACTACATCACAGAAAAGTTTTTGATTTTTTTGGTTCAAGTCCATTAACGATTTATGGGCTTCGTAAATCAAGCGATTAGAAGCCTTGGCTTCAGCTGCAATTCCATCTATGGCAATGACTTTATCAAGCTCACCAAAAGATTCTGTACTTACAATAGCGATTTTATGGATACCTAAATTTCGAACAGTCTCAAGGTTCCTATCTCGCAAGTTGAGTAAAGTTAAGCTTCCCGAAGATTTAACCTTGATAGCCAAGCTAACCAGAATACCAAGAAAGGTACTGTCGATACTTTTACATTGATCAAAGTCTACAACAAAACTGGTTTTGCCTGATTCAAGCCTATTTAAAATGAAGTCACGAACAGGGCTGCAATTCAGATATGATGCTTTATCCGAAACCCGGATAAAACACCTTTCGGGTGTATCGTGGACTTGGTAAGCAATATTTTTGTCCACTGTGAATCAAGAACTTTAAGAGCAGTCTGCTTGAACGAACATTTGATATGCTCAGCGGTAGTTGTTCTTTCAAATAGCCGCCTTCAAGGCATTAAAATCAGGCAATTGTTTTGGATCATCTGAGGACCAAGAAAAGACGATTTTACCTTCTTTTGATATGACAAAGGCGGCCCTTTTTGATACGCCAGAAAACCCAATGAACTCGTCGTAAAGCACACCGTAATCTGAAGAAGTTGATTTGTTGAAGTCACTTAAGAGAGGGAAGTTTAAGTTTTCTTTTTCGGACATTACCTCCTGAGCGAATGGGCTGTCTACACTGATCCCAAAAACCTTTGTGTCCAAGTTTTCATAAGAAGTAAGATCATCGCGTACTGAACAAGCTTCTGCAGTGCATACACTTGTAAAAGCAAAAGGAAAGAAAAGTAGAACCACTGAGTTTTGACCTATTTGTTCGCTAAGCTTTATATCTACAAGTCCATCAGGCGTTTTAGTTTTTAAGATGAAGTCAGGGGCTGTTGTACCGGTTTCTAGTGTCATATAAGGGAATATTTAGAGGATTTATTTACCATATTTGGTAATATTATGTGGTGTTAAAGCAAGACGAATCATAAGTAAGGAGACAAAGAAAGTAAATTCTTCACTCGTAGTAGCTGATTTATAATTATAGGAGGTAGATTTGTAATTAAAAAATTTATGGAATTATTCGCAAATACAGAGATTGTCATTGGTCAAGATGAATTAGTTGAAAAAGTAGCCAATGGGAAAAAACTTCGAGTAAAATTCGGAGTGGACCCCACACGACCTGACTTAACTTTTGGCCACATGGTTGTTTTTAATAAACTAAAGCAATTTCAGGATGCAGGGCATGAAGCGATCTTGTTAATTGGGGACTATACTGCAAGGATAGGAGACCCAAGTGGGCGCTCTGAATTGAGGCCAGAGCTTACCGAAGAAGAAGTTAACCAAAATGCGGAAACCTATTTGGATCAAGCCTTCAGGATATTGGACCAATCCAGAACGACAGTTCGGCGTAATAGTGAATGGTTTTCTAAAATGTCATTTGCCGATTCTTTAAATTTAACCAGAAAAATGACGGTTGCCCGAATGCTTGAACGAGACGATTTCAAGAATCGATTCGAATCAAATCAACCTATTTCAATGGTGGAGTTTATGTATCCCCTTATTCAAGGTTATGATTCTGTGATCCTGGAGTCGGATGTTGAAATAGGTGGAAGCGATCAGCTATTCAATATGCTTGTTGGCAGAGCTCTGCAAAAAGACATGGAAATGGCACCTCAGTCGGTTCTTACTATGCCTTTGCTTGTGGGACTAGATGGCACCCGGAAAATGTCAAAGAGTTATGATAACTACATTGCTTTTAATGATACATCAAAAGATATTTTTGGTAAGATAATGTCTATATCTGATAACGCGATGACCGAATTTTACCGCTTACTTTTAAACGCACCTGAAGAAGATATCAGTGAATTCCAAAAACAGCACCCAATGGAAACGAAGAAAAAACTGGCTTTTGAGCTCACTGCCAGGTTTTATGATCGAGATACAGCACAGAAAGAGCTGGATGAGTTTTCAAGCGTATTTTCAAAGGGAATGATTCCCGAGGAAATGCCAAGTTTTTCAAGGAAGCAACTGAACTTAGAAAAATATTCTATACTTAATATTCTGGCTTCAACTGGTCTTTTTGAGTCCAAGGGGCAAATTCGGCGCCTAATTATTCAAGGAGGAGTGAAGCTTAACGGAGAGCGTTTGGATGAACCGGAATATCTGGTGCCTAAAAAAGCCGGAATGAATGATCAAATTATCAAAGCCGGAAAGAAGATTTTCATTAAAATTACTGAATAGCTTTTTTAAGATAAACTGCGGTTGGACTTATTTCACAACCTGCTAATTCAGTTGGTATTCCTTGGAAAATCATCTCCCCTCCATTTAGACCACCCTCAGGGCCCATTTCAAAAACATAATCTGCATGGGAGATAAGATCGATGTCATGTTCAATAACAATAACAGTATTCCCCTCATCCACTAATCGCCTCAAAAGGGAAAACAACTTGATTCTGTCGTCATGATGTAAACCGATAGTGGGTTCTTCGAGTACGAAAAGTGTCGGTTTACTTTTAGGTCGGGTAGAGAACTTTGATTTATCTATAGATTTAGTTAATTCAGAGGCAAGTTTGAGCCTTTGGGCCTCTCCACCAGAAAGTGTCGGTGAGGGTTGACCTAATTTCAGGTAACCGAGACCGGTTTCTGTCATCAACTTAAAAGTATGTTGCAGAAAAAAATCAAACTGGAAAAAACCAACGGCATCCTCAATGGATAATTCCAAAACCTCAGAAATATTTTTTTTATTCCATCTGAGATCTAGAATTTCATCCCTGAATCTTGATCCATTGCAGGAAGTGCAGGAAATATATGAATCTGGGAGGAAATTCATCTCTAACTTGATTTTACTATTTCCCTTACATGTTTCGCATCTTCCCCCTTTCACATTAAATGAAAATGTACTGGGGGTGTAGCCAAGAGTTTTAGATTCAGGGAGTTGAGAAAATAAGTTTCTTATGCGATCCCAAATTCCCAAATAGGTTACTGGGGTTGAACGAGAAGTCTTTCCGATTGGTTTTTGGTCTACTTCAATTGCCTGGCTAAAACAATCCCCATTAAAAAGTATCCCTTTGTTAGTAATAAGCTTTTGTTTTTTTTCCACGATTGCACGCTTTACATTCTCAAAGACAATACCGCGTACAAGACTGGACTTACCGGATCCAGAAATACCGCAACATACCGATAATTGACCTATTGGAATATCAACAGATGCATTGTGAATATTCCTAAAATTAGCTTTTCTTAATCGAAGCCAGTTTTTACTTTTGAGATTATTTTTTCCATTCGGAAGAGGAAGATTGGTAATTTTAGGACTGGTTTCAGATGAATTACTAGAAAGAGGTGTTTTATTATATAATTTAGACTTATTTTGTTTTAGTATTCTAACTATTTCGCCACCTTTTTTTCCAGCTAGAGGTCCCACTTCAATTATTAAATCTGCTTGATTAATTGTCTCTTGATCATGCTCTACAACGACCAAAGAGTTTCCTTTGCCTTGCAGGTCGCGTAAGGATAATATAAGCCTTTGATTGTCTCTGGGGTGAAGACCAATCGATGGTTCATCGAGAACATAAAGAACTCCCGAAAGATTAGACCCTAACTGACCGGCAAGCCTTATTCGTTGGGCTTCGCCACCTGAAAGAGAAGATGTTTCTCTGTCTAAGCACAAATATTCTAAGCCTACCTGATGCATGAAATTTAGACGTTCTTGAACTTCAGGAACAATACTTTTTACGATTTCTTTTCCAAATTGATCCACCTTTAAGTTTTGGATGAATTTTAATACAAGTTCAGGAGGAAGCCCTAAAAGTTCCGGTAAAGAAAGCCGTTTCCCGTTTTGATCGATCAAGACCACATTGCTTGCAATTGTGCCTAATCTTGTACCATTACATTTTGGGCAAGTTGTACCATCTTCCACTTTCCACCAATCTCCACTGGCTGGAAGATCATCTTTCATCCAATCATAAATTTTACCATATCCCTTACAGTATTGACATCTTCCTTTCGAAGAATTCCAAGAGAAAAATGAGGGCTCGAGTTCTGGGTAAGACTTTCCTGTGATAGGATCGACTCTTTTTGTAGAAAACCAAGTTTCTGTCTTTGCATGCTCATCTGTGAGCAAACATCTCCCCTTCCCTACATCCAAAGCATAGCCAACGAAACTTCTAATTTGAGCAAGTGATGGCATTTTTTCCCATTCAACAACAACGGCTTCTATATCGTGAATACTGTACCTTTCTAAGCCAGGGAAGTTTTCAGTTGAGAAAATCTTTTTATCACATCGAACTTCTCTGAAGCCACGAGCGGATGCCCAATTTACTATAGGTTTATGGTGCCCCTTCCGTCCTGTTATAATTGGGCTGAGAAGAAATTGTGTTCCGAAATCCTTAAAATTTTTCTTAAGTTGCACTCGAAGATTTTTCTCAATCTGTGACACACTATTCTTTTCGAGTGGTTGTTGGGCACTATTTAGCTGTATACCAATCTTGGCATAAAGTAATCGGAGATATTGGGTAACCTCGGTGATAGATCCGACTGTTGACTTTCTGGATCCACGGGTAATTCTCTGTTCAAGAGCGACTGTTGGAGGCATGCCATCGACCCTGTTCACATTTGGCTTTCCGATCTGTGTGATAAACTGTCGAGCATAGGATGACATGGACTCCATAAACCTTCTTTGGCCTTCCGCGAATATTACATTGAAAGCGAGGGAAGACTTTCCAGACCCAGATGGACCTGTCATTACAACAAATTCTTTATGTGGAATTTCAATTGTAATATTTTTGAGGTTGTTTTCATTAGCACCTTGTATAACTAAATTTCTTTTCTTAACCTTATTTATTTGATTGTTTGTTATTTCGAGATTAGGTCGTTCAATTAATTTATTTTTTGGATACAATACATTTACGGTTTCAGTATTAAACTTTTTATAAGAAACTGGTGATCCTTGGGCAACAAGTCGCCCTCCTCCAGCTCCTGCCTTCGGTCCTATTTCGATAATCCAGTCCGAAGACATGAGAAGCTGCGGGTTATGTTCGATGACAAGCATTGAGTGACCTGCCTGGACGATGGATTGTAAAACTTGTATCAAATGACTGATGTCTTCCATGTGAAGACCAGTCGTAGGTTCATCTATGAGCAAAAGCGACGGGGCTGTCCCCTTTTTTATGCCACCCATGTATTTAACAAGCTTGAGCCTTTGAGATTCTCCACCGGAGAGAGTGTTGAGGGGCTGGCCAAGTTTTAAATAACCAAGGCCGACATCCTCTAATAATTTTAGTTTTTTATATGTTTTTGGAAACCTCTTGAATTCTTCGAGTGCTAAAGTGATGGATAAATTCAAAATGTCGTGAACAGATAAATCACCTAGCTTAACTGTGAGGATATCTTCTTTAAACCTTAAGCCTCCACAGTAGGAACAAGGAATTTGTAGATCAGATAGAAATTGCATTTCTACAATATTATAGCCTAACCCCAAGCACTCTTCGCATCTGCCATTACCGGCATTAAAGGAAAAGTCGGAAGCAAAGTAACCCATTCTTTTGGCGTCGTCACTACTTCCAAGAGCTTCTTTAATGGGAGTCCAGCCATCCGCGTACAGAATAGGGTTTGATCGAGGAGTTTTGGATATGGTATTTTGATCTACGAGCAGTACTTCGTGAAATTCTTCATCGGATGAAACCGTGGTTAGTAATTGTTTTTCGGTGAGGGATTTGTAAACAATTTCGTTAATGAGTGTCGATTTACCCGATCCGGAAACTCCTGCAATACAAACAAGTTTCCCTAAGGGAATATTAACGGAAAAATTTTTCAGATTGTGGAGTGAGGCATTCTTAACCTTTAAGTGACCTCTCCGAGCTTCACGCTGAAATTCTTTTCGACCTACCTTCTTTTCATAATCCTTTTTGTTCAACCATTTTGAGGTGATCGAGTTTTTGGACTTCAATAAAGCATTAATTCCGCCCTGAAATACTATTTTACCACCTTCCAAACCAGGTTTTGGCCCAATCTCAATAATTTTATCTGCGGAACGAATAACCTGTTCGTCATGTTCTACCACACAAACACAATTTCCGGCAGCAGCTAATTTCCTGAGGATTTCGATTAATTTGCCAACATCTTTACCATGAAGCCCTATCGTTGGTTCGTCTAATGCAAATAGTGCATCGGTGAGAGCGGAGCCTAGGCAAGTTGTTAGGTTAACCCTTTGAGTCTCTCCTCCACTAAGTGTTTTGGAAGGCCGATCAAGTGAGATGTACCCTAACCCAACATCTTTAAGGTAGTGTAACCTAGTATGAATTCCTTCGAGAGCTAAGTTTTTCTTTGATTTATCCCTTTTCTTACTTTTAGGAATGAGTGAAATGAGCTTTTCAACAGGCAGTTCATAAAGATCGGGAAGAGTATGACCTTTCCATTTCCAGCATCTAGACTCCTCCACAAGCCGTGAGCCTTCGCAATGATTACAGGTAAAATATCCACGGTATTTGGAAAGAAAAACCCTGACATGCATTTTGTAGGTTTTTTTCTCTAACCATGAGAAGAATCTGGAAATTCCATACCACAGTTCGCTGCCTTCTTGAAAATCTTTATCTCCATTCCAAAGAAAATCGAGTTCTTTGGAAGAAAAATCAGAGAATGCCTTATTTTGATTTATGCCTAACTTTCTACAATTTCGAAGAAGGTCTTCGTTGCAGTGACTGTACACCTTTCCCGTGAAAGCCTTTATACCCCCAGACCTTATGCTTTGTGTGCCATCAGGAATAACTTTCTGAGGGTCAATCGCAATGGTTTTTCCAAATCCTTTGCAGTTTGGGCATGCACCAAGAGCTGCGTTAAACGAAAAAAGGTTGGGTTGGGCATACTGAAAAACTCTTAGGTTTTGTTTAGACCGCAAGCCTTGAACAAGGTTTTCAAGTTTTCGACCTTCAGCATCCCTGATTTCTGCTACCCCTTTACCAAGCTCCAAGGAAACTTGAATTGACTCACTCGTTCTTCTCTGGTGTATTTTTTGGGCCTGGATTCTATCGACAACAATAAAGATATCATCCGTTAATTCTTCTGAAAATTGAAGTGAATCAAGTTTTTGATAAGAACCGCCGATGTAAATACGATTATGGCCTGCTTTTTGCAGGAAAGAAAAGAATGCCGAATTATCTAAACTGGATGGCTTGGTGCAAGTAAAGCCTATGTATATGGATAAATCTTGATAAGTTGAAAGGACATGACTGGCTGCCTGTTTCGGTGTTTGATCAACAATTTTTTCTCCAGTAAGAGGGTCATATAAGGACGATGATTCAGAAAACCACACTTTGAAATAATCACAGAGCTCGGTCATCGTGCCTACAGTTGATCGAGAGTTTCGGATCGAGTTTTTTTGCTCCACAGCAATGGAAGGCCTTGCGTTATAGATGGCTTCCACTTCAGGTCGAGGGAGTGTATCCAGGAACTGTCGAACATAAGGGCTAAATGTCTCCACATACCTCCTTTGCCCTTCCGCGTGCAAGACATCGAACAGCAAGGTTGATTTACCAGTTCCGCTAAGCCCTGTAATAACTGTAAGCTCACCGGGTGAAATATTTAAGCTAATACCCTTGAGATTATTATGAGTTGCTCCTTTGATGATTATGTCGGGCGAATATTTGGACATGGTAATGCGTTTTAGGGCGCATTGAAAAGAAAGCAAATGGCGTCCCGTAGGGGATTCGAACCCCTGTTGCCGGGATGAAAACCCGGTGTCCTGACCTGACTAGACGAACGGGACAACTTAAAAACCTACTATGATCAAAATTTAATTTATCGCAAGATCAAAGGCTCAACGAATTTCATTTCGTCAATGTTTGACTTTACTCAAGGCTTGTTTATGATCTGACGCTTTTCAAATGAAACCTACCTACAACCCATCTAAAATCAGGCGTGCACGCAAATTTGGCTTTCGTAGCCGCAATTCAACGAGTGCTGGCCGAAAAGTTTTGAGAAACCGTCGCCGTAAAGGGCGTGCCAATCTTACCGCATCTGTCGCCAGACGCTTTCGCTAAAACTCTCAATGAACGCTTGAAGATTTCTAAGCAATGCTTTTCGCAAGCTCACCGGTTGCGTAAAAGTTTTGAATTTCAAAGAATCAAGCAATTTGGGCATAAGCGTAGGAATCATGCGTTTTGGATGCAGGCATTCACCAATGCCAATTCACATGTACCCAAATTGGGAATTATCGTGACACGAAAATTTGGTAATGCCGTAGCTCGTAACCATGCCAAAAGAATTTTCCGAGAGATTTTCCGCAGGAACCTTGATAAAATTCCTTCGAATTTCCAAATTATTATTCTTCCACGAAAACCTATGTACGACTTAGCTTTCATTGAACTTGAGAGTTGCTTTATGGTATCACTTCAAAAACTTTCCTTAAAATTATGAGAAACTACATCATCGGATTCGCTCTTTTATTCGTTGCATTCTACCTGATGGTTCAACAGGAACCTTATCCTCAGGATTTGCCAAGAATGGACACCAATCATTCGAAAGAAGATTCACCAAGAACAACCCAAGCCGTATACAACGATTCTTCGGTTGAAGCCTCACCCTCAGTCCCTCAAGAAACTTTCCAGGCATCCACTTCGGCGAGTGAAGAAATTATTGTGAATGGATTGAGCAATCAGTTCTCGAGACTTCAATTTTCCAATGAAACGGGTGGAATTCGAAACATCACTCTTCATCAGCATAATCGGTTGAATAAAGAATTTTCATTGATACAAGAAGGAACCCCTTTCTTGGGACTATCTTTCGAGGATACAAATGGGAACCCTTTGAAATCTAAAATTCCGGATCCCCGAGCTTTTAAGAAAGTAAACGGTGCCGATCCACAAAAAATTGTATATCAGTGGAAATCCAAACAGAACCTACTTATCGAAAGAACTTATTGGAGGGATTCGCAAGATTCGTATCTCTTTCGGCACCAAACTAAATTTTCAAACCTAGGGGATCAGCCATTAAACCTTGAGCGCATGCGATTGCACCTCGGGTCCGCTTTTCAGATTCCGAGAATGTATAACCCCTTCGACAATGCCTCTACCTATCTTAATGTAGGCTATTATAACGCTGGTCCTGCAATTCCAGAAGGTTGTTCCTGTGCAACTTGTAGTGGGCGGATTGATGGTGAAGCCGATGAATTCATTCAGTTAAATGAGATGGGCCCAAGTGGAAATATGGAAGTACGTTACCTTTCCCAAGCTCGGTGGGCCTGTGTAAATAATCAGTTTTTTGTCAATCTTGTCCGACCTGTTGGCGACATGGCAAGTGTACGTATTTATGGTAATTCCGTGCAGAAGGCCGAAGATCATAATGGTACAGAAATTATGGGGATTGAAGGGGCTATGTCTTTTCCGGTTGGATTACTTGAGCCAGGGGACTCAAAATCTTACGAATTTGATATTTATTCAGGTCCCAAAGATTACATGGGCTTAAAGAGCCTTGGTGGAGAGCAGAAAAAAGTTATGCAATTTGGAATCTTTTGGTGGATTTCTGAACCCCTAAGTTGGGCGCTCAATTACCTAAGTAATTTATTCGGCAGTTATGGTTTTGGGATTATTGGTCTCACCATTATTGTAAAGCTTCTTCTTTGGCCCCTCACCGCACAGGCTACGAGATCGCAGAAGAAAATGCAGGAGTTACAGGGGCCGATGGGAAAATTACGTGAAAAACACAAAGGGAATTCACAAAAGCTCAACCAGGAGATGATGAAGTTCTACAAAGAACATAAAGTTAATCCTTTTGCAGGCTGTTGGCCTATTCTGATTCAAATACCAATTTTCTTGGGCATGTTTTGGATGCTTCGGTCAGCGGCTGAGTTGTATGGGCAAAATTTTCTATGGGCCAATGATCTTTCCGAGCAAGACAATGTCTCCACCATTCAAGGTTTCTCTCTTAATGTTCTCCCGATTTTTATGGTCGCGACCCAGTGGTTTCAAATGAGGCTGAATCCAATGCAAATGGGACCCCAAATGAGCGAAGCCCAAAGAATAAATGCCAAAATGATGCGTTTCATGCCATTCATGTTTTTGGTTTTCCTATATTTCTTCTCTTCGGCCTTGGTGCTCTATTGGACTATCCAGAATTTGATGACGATTTTGCAAACTTTGATCACTAAGACCAATACGAAAAACCTGGAAACTGAGAATGCTTCTACCAAAGGCAAGAGCCTTGAGGAGAAAGAACCCCAGGCTCGCCTAGCTATATCTGATGAGGAAAGAAGATATAGAAACCTTCTTGGGCTAAAAAGTAAAGGGTCGGTAAACCTGAAGAAATTAGAAGAAAACTTTAAAATTCGAATGGTAAACTATGAAGATGAAAAACTTTCTAAAATGAGTGCAAGCAAGCGTAGAACTTCTTTAGAAAAAAAAGAACGACTTCAAGAAGCTTATGATTATTTGAAAGAGAGTGCTGACAAGCAATCTTGACACGGACTATCTAATTCCTTCAAATTTTATATCATGTCAGGACACAGTAAATGGGCTACAACAAAACGGCATAAGGCTGCTGTCGATGCAAAGAGGGGTAAAATTTTCAGTGTCATCAGTAAAGAAATAACCTTAGCCGCCAGAGATAGTGGAAAAGACCCAGAATTCAACCCAAGGCTCAGAACCCTGATCGCCAAGGCGAAACAGGCAAACATGCCTGCTGATAACATTGACAGGGCGATCAAGAAAGGCACCGGGGAGCTTGGAGGAGTAATCATCGAAGAATTGCTTTACGAAGGCTATGCTCCAGGTGGAGTGGGTCTAATGGTTGAGGTAACCACTGATAATAAAAATCGATCTGCTTCTGAGGTAAGAAGTACATTTTCGAAAGGGGGAGGGAATCTAGCTGGGGCAGGCGCTTTAGCTTTTAATTTCAAGCGTAAGGGGCAGTTTCTCTTTTCCAAGGAGAAAATTGATGAAGATACAATTACGGAGCTTGCTCTTGAGAATGAGGCAGAAGATGTGATCGCTGAGAAAGAACATTTTGAGGTAATCTGTGAAACTAGTGAGTATGATAAACTAGCAGAAGCGTTTGAAAAAGCAGGTATTACTGCGGACTCATCCGAACTAGCCTACCTGCCAAATAACCTTGTTCCTATTACGGATGAGGATGTAGGCCGTAAGATTTTTAAGTTAATCGATGCCCTTGAGGAACTGGAAGATGTAAAATCTGTGCATGGGAATTATGACATGGAAGATACTTTGCTTCAGGAAATAATGTCTTAAGATTAAGTGATTGCGGCTGTCTGTGCCAAGCTAATCCAAAAGTAATGATAACGAGTAAGATAGGGGAGTCCCCTGGACTAAAAGAAATCGGCATAGTGGCTGAAAAAACATTTCATCATCCTAACCCTTTTGTACTTGAAAATGGGAAACTGGATGAATTTGAATTACGGTACGAAACCTACGGGGAACTCAATGAAAAGGGTACAAACTGCGTTCTTATATGTCACGCACTGACCGGAGATCATCATGCTGCCGGGTATCACGAAGACAAAAACCAAAAACCTGGTTGGTGGCACCATTTAATAGGGCCCGGTAAGCCTATTGATACAAATGTGTTTTTTGTCGTTTGCTCAAACTGTTTGGGTGCTTGCTCTGGTTCCACTGGACCAGCGTCTCCATTCCCTCCGTCACCAAATGAAACTTATGGCATGAGATTTCCAGATTTTACGATCGCGGATATGATTCTTGCCCAAAAATTGTTACTTAAATCATTAAGCGTGGAGGGAATTGAAGTAGTCATAGGTGGAAGTATGGGGGGAATGCAAGCCTTGCAGTGGATCGTCGATTTCCCTGATTTTGTCAAAAAGGCATTAGTTATTGCGGCAACACCTCGGCATAGTGCCCAAACTATTGCATTTAATGAAGTGGGTAGAAGGTCTATTCTTGGAGATCCTAATTGGGATAATGGAAAGTATTCGAAAGAATCAGGGCCTAATATTGGTTTAGCGGTTGCTCGTATGATGGCCCATATTACTTACCTGTCAGATACAGGCATGGAGAAAAAGTTTGGAAGAGACCAGCAATCCGATTCCAATAATGCATTTGAGTTTAAAGTTGAAAGCTATCTTGATCATCAAGGCCGGAAATTTGTTGATCGATTTGATGCCAATACCTATCTCAAGTTAACAAAGGCCCTAGACCGCTTTGACCTCGTGGGTAAAGAAGGCCTAGAGAGAACATTTCGAGATGTGAAATCAAAGGTGTTGGTCATCGCTTTCACGAGTGATTGGTTATACACACCCCAGCAAAATAAAGAAATCGTTACAGCCTTGCATCGACTGGGTAAGGTTGCCTCCTACTTGGAATTAGATCACATGCATGGCCATGATTCATTCCTTATAAACTCGCATGAATTTCTCAGAACTGTGAGAGCTTTTATGCTGGGTATGAATGAAAATGAATTAAGACATCAAACTGAAGATAAAAGCGGAAAGTCACCGACGCGGTATGATGTAAAAAAAGAAGCCGACTTTAAGGTGATTGATGATTGGGTTAGTCCATCTGAAAAAGTGTTAGATTTAGGATGTGGAACGGGACTTTTATTGGAGTATCTGAGGGATACAAAAAATGTTTTCGGTCTTGGTGTTGATTTTGATCTAAAGAAGGCTACAGCCTGTGTCGCTCGTGGTGTTAATGTATACCAGGATGACATTCGTAAAGTACTTTCAGGTTTAAAAGATAATTCTTTTGATTGGGTAATATTTTCTCGTATGGTCGAAGAATTGGATGAACCTGGAAAGGTAATCCTTGAAGCTTTACGTGTGGGCAAGAGGGTTGCAGTAAGTTTTGTTAATTATGCCTATTGGAAAAACCGTTATCATTTTCTAAAGTCTGGGGTTCGGATAAGGAATGATGTTCATCCTGATAGCTGGGAGTCGAGCAACTTACGAAATTATTTTTCGGTAAGGGATTTTGAGTTGTTTTGTAAAGACGCGAATTGTGATGATCTTAGCTTTACTATTGGTCGGAGAGTTTTTCATCGAGGAGATTGGGTCAAAACTTGTAAGTTATTCCCAAATCTTCGGGCCGGTTTAGCAATTTATGAACTTATAAAGAATTGAAGGAATCGAAAAAGATGTGATAATTTTCACTATCCTCGATTCCACTTAAAAGCGGAAGCGTACCCCCATGCAAGGCCAACAAGTAGTCCACCCGCATGTGCCAAATTCGCTATGTTCCCGAATATACCAAAAAAGCAAAGAAAGAAAAAACCGAACATAATGATTGCAACCGTGGGATCTAGTTGGAAGCCATCAGCAGGGTCAAACCTACTCTTTATCCATACATAACCAAATAGTCCGTAAATGACTCCTGACATTCCTCCAAAGTTAGGGCCAGAATAAAAATATTGAGAAAGGTTGGAGGCAACGGCTAAGAGTACAACGAAGGTGAGAAAAAATTTGGATCCTTTTTTACTTTCGATTTGGCTGCCTAAATCATAAAGCCACCACATGTTAAAAAATATGTGAAAAATGCTCAAATGTAAGAAAATAGGAGTGATAAGTCGCCAAATCTGACCATCTAAAATAGCGGATGTTATCTTCAGTGGGTTTGAAATCATCGGGTTTTGGCCCATTCCTGAAACAAGAAAGACTGCCACCGATGTAATAATGAGAGATAGAGTAAATAAACCTGGTTTTCGCTCTTGCCGGCTCCATTGCCTGCGAAGATCCATTTGCTTGAATCCTGATCTTTTTGGCGGTTTCTCTACAGGATCATCAAAGGAGGGAACCGGTCGTGGGTTTGCCACATCAAAGGTTTGATCGAGAGGGTTCTCACGAAAAGTTTTAAGATCATTTTGTGCGGGCTGCACTTGATCTTCTTCCGCCACCCAAATGGACCATTCAGATTTTGATTCTTCTTCCAGAGAGGAGTCTACCCCTTTTTCCTTGAGGTAATTCCAAAAGCGAAGTGCATCTTTTTGTATTTCAAATATTCCAATTCTACGCATGGCTATTTATCCTATGAGGATCCCAAACAAATCATAAAACTGAGAAGTAATCCCAGAAAGTAATTGGTAAAAGAAAGTGGTGAAGGAGGTAACATTGATTAATACTAATAACAAGAAGATCCCAAAACGCGAAAATTTAATGAAGGTGATATCACTCATTCCAGCAACTCTTTTGAGGATATGAGAGCCATCTAGTGGCGGAATAGGAATCAGGTTAAAAAGAAAGAGGAGGCAATTCAAGTTTACAACGGTAGCAACGAGTTGAAGAAAAGATTCGTTTAGAAAAATAAAGTTTCCAATTAACCCAAAAACTAAGACTGTCAGGAAGGCCAGGAGAAGGTTGGACATTGGCCCTGCTAAAGTGATCAAGATATCATCCCTTGTTCTAGTTTTGTGATTAGGTAAAGAAAGTTGCACAGGCTTGCCCCACCCTAAAATAGCAAAGCCTGGGCTTAAAAATATCATTACAAACGGAATAATGATTGTTCCAAGAAGATCTAGATGAACCAGAGGGTCCAAGGTTACCCTTCCCTGCGACCTTGGCAGCGGGTCACCGAGCTTGTCTGCGGAAAAAGCGTGGGCCCACTCGTGGATACAAATACTGATTACGAGGATAAAATATAAGAGAATTTTTTCCAGGGAGAATAATTCTTCACTCCAAGTCATTATATGAAGAATTTACTGTTGAGCCGGTTCCTTGGTGATTTCACTTAAAAATTCGAGTTGAACCTGCCCTGTATCATCGAGTCTTGCTTTAAGCACATCCAAAGTTAATTCTGATAAAAGCTTCTCTTCACTAAGTCGAGTAGAGACGGAGCGCATACGCTGTAAATGATTGTCCGTGGGAAAAAGAAATCCAGTCTTGCTCCCGGCTTTAGGAGAAAGAGGTGATGCCTTGGCAGGAAGTTCCTTGGATTTTGTGCTAGATGCTTGCTTTAGAAGAGAGAGCTTTGATTTTGAAAGGCTTTTGGAGGAAACGCTTTGTATGAGGTTTTTAGCTTCTAGTTTTCG
This sequence comes from Opitutales bacterium, assembly GCA_965661905.1. Taxonomy (GTDB): domain Bacteria; phylum Verrucomicrobiota; class Verrucomicrobiia; order Opitutales; family Seribacteraceae; genus Seribacter. Next base: position 13,214 of record CBFIFQ010000002.1, on the reverse strand, counting down.
ATTCAACTCAATAAGAACACGAGCTTTGCACAACTTAATATAATCCTTTTCAGCTTTGGATAAATCAGGGAAATTGGATAAGATAGAGTTCCATTGTTCTAAAGCCTCTAGTTTTTCAGAATGTGGATAGTCGAAAAAAGATTGGGCATACCGAAGCCTATATTCAAAGTTGTCTGGTGCTATTTCAGATGCTGCTTTAAAAGACTGAAATAACAAGGCGGGTGCGGTTTTTTCTTTAATGATGCCCTCCTGAGTTAATTCGGAACTAAAGATATGTATATAATTTCCAAGTTCAAAGTGATAATTGGCAACTTCTGGATCCAGTTGGGTGGCCATAAGGAAAAACGGAAAAGCATCAACAGCTTTACCGCTTTCAACCAAGTAATTGCCAATTTGTTGCTTTATAACGGCCAATTTAGGTTCTAAAACATCGGCTTTTAGAAAGTAATCGATTGCTCTTTGGTTTTGACCAACTTTTTTTAGAAATTTTCCAAATAAAATAAGTCCGTTTACATCGTCAGGGTTTTCAATAAGGTGGGACTCGTAAGCAGTCACTACGCTTTGAGCTTTACGGGTAAGCTCAATCTCTTGATCACGGGTACAATCTTTAGCAAATTCGAAAAATGCGAATTGTTCTTGAATGATTTTGGCTAGATTATGTTCCGCTAAAGAATAACCACGGGATGCACCAGATATATTTGCAAGGCCAAGGAAGATATAGATGCACAGAATGATATGGTTTAAATGGAGTAACCTCACTATTTATTCATCAAAACATAATCCGTGTGCTTTTTTCAAGCTTGGAAGCAATCAATCAACATCTTAGATTGACTGTATGTATTTCAAATCCTGCCTTTTTTTGCCTTTCATATTTATAGGCACAATTCTATCCGCACAGAAAACTGTAAAATCGATATGGAGCCCAAACATTTCTTACAGCGATATCGTCACTAAAGCTCAAAGTGGAGATCCATACTATCAGGGATTACTAGGAATTTACTTGCGCTCTGGTGAAGCTGGCTGTGCCGTGAACCTTAAACTAGCAAGAGACTGGTCGCAGGTATCATGGGATAAAGGGCACCCCTTTGGTGCTTACAACTTAGCCAACCTTGCCATCTTAAAAGGAGATTTTGAAACTGCTACCCAACTCTATCAAGATGCTGCTCTGCTCCTGCAACGCAGAGCATCGGATGGAGATGCAGTGGCAATGTATTGCATGGGGGAAATCGACTTTCAAGTGATCCCGACCAATGTTAAGAGAGCGATCGAATTCTTTAAGAAATCAGCGGACCTCGGATACCCTCCGGCTCAAGCAACAATTGGGACTTTATACCTTAAAGGGTTGCCGGGACTTTTAAACAAAGATTACCGCAAGGGAATATCGATGCTTTCGGATGCGGTGAATAAAAAATCGTTAACGGCAAGGTATAATTTAGGTATGGCCTATTACAACGGAGATGGTGTGGCTAAAGATGAACAAAAAGCATCTCAATGGTTAGAAGTAGCTGTTCGGCAAAACTTTTCTGAGGCACAGTATACCCTTGGAACTATGCTGATCGAAGGACATGGAATCACCAAGAATACAACGAGAGGAATTTCTCTGCTAGAGGAGGCATCTTTACAAGGCCATCAATTGGCGTCCAATTATTTGCAAAAGATTAATGGATCTCCTGCCCCCAAAGATCCCATTTCAAGAAAGCCAAGAGCCTCCTCTGATTTTTCGGCTTTAGAGGATGGAAAGGTACTTCAGCAGGCACGCAAATATTACACAGGGGTTGGTTATCCTCGTGACTATCAAAAAGCATATCAGCTTTTCCTTCCGATTGCCAAAGGTGGGAACCCGGAAGCTTGTCGTTTCATTGGGTTAATGAAACTTACGGGTAAAGGAACCACCAAAAATATGCCATCTGCAAAGCAATGGTTATCACTTGCGTCTCAAAAAGGAGATAAAGTAGCAACAAGAATGCTTAATGAATATAGTGCCCTGTTTAAACAGGTGCAGAATTAACTTTGACCTGCTTAACTAAAGCTCAGGTGAAACATTTCAGTAATTCTAAGAAAGTTCGGTTTTAGAATTTTTTATAAAACCCAGTTTGTCAGCTCGTATTTGAAAGTATTACATTCAAATTCTGAATTAGTTTCACATTACTAGAACGACAAATTTGCTTTGAAAGATAAATTTAATTCAGAACATCGTATCCTTTCCTAAGCCCTATTGAAATTGTAAAGCAAACGATTGATGATTCTTCTGGAATCATCTAATTTGAAGGTGTGTTTATTCAAAACTTACCCGTTGTTAAAGAGTTTTCCAAAATAAAGGAAGTTTGGGGGAAAGCCAATAACTTCGTCCTGCAAGCACCAACTGGATCGGGCAAGTCACTCGGGTTGCCATGGTCTCTGCTAAAGGCAAAATTATTGGTAGGACAAGTTCTTGTTGTCCAGCCAAGAAGAATCGCAGCGGTGTCTTTAGCGAAAACATTATCGAGTGCCCTTAATACAAAAGTAGGGGATGCTGTCGGTTATCAAATTCGTTTTGATAATCAAAGCAATGAATATACAAAAATTATCTATGTGACAGATGGTATTTTATATCGTTTGCTTCAGTCCGACCCCACTCTTTCACGGGTTGGCCTTGTAATCTTTGACGAGTTTCACGAAAGAACTTTGAAAATGGATGCAAGCCTTGCTTTACTTAAAAAGGTGCAGGCATGCACACGACCGAACCTGAAGCTACTTTTAACATCGGCAACCATCGATATAGCTAAAGCATCATCCTTTTTAAAGGATTGCGAAATCTTGACAGTTTCAGGCCGCACATATCCTGTTGAAATAATATACAAGAAAAATACGCCTCCTATACCTCTGCACAAGCAGATCGAACAGGAAGCTAAAAGAGCGGCTGAAAAAACTCCCGGGGATTTACTTATTTTTGTAGACGGTTTAGCAAATATTAGAAAAGTCATCCGTGAAATACAGTCCCAGAAATGGTCCCGGGGCTATTTAACTTTTGGCCTGCATGGAGAAATGTCCAAGGAACAGCAAGATAAGGTATTTGATGAGATTGCCTCCCGTAAAATTATTGTTGCCACCAATATTGCGGAAACCTCCTTGACCATCCCTGGTGTCCGTATCGTGATTGATTCAGGGATCTCAAAGGTTATGCAATATGATTCATTGCGGGCTATTAATAGTTTGCTACCTCAAAAGATCAGCAAAAGTTCTGCAGATCAGAGAAGTGGTAGGGCAGGAAGAGTTTCCCATGGTATATGCGTCCGCCTTTGGAGTGAAGCAGATCATGCTGAGAGGGAGGAATATCAAAAGCCAGAAATTAAACGCTTAGATTTATCAGAATTATACCTAGAATTAATTTCTAGGGATTTAAGCCCTAAGGATCTTGACTGGTATGACCCCCCCTCTTTTACATCCTGGGAGAAAGCGAAAAAACAGCTTCAGGAGTTATCATTACTTACCCAGGACGGTAGAATTTCAACAATAGGAAAGTCTATATCTTCTGTACCTTTGCATCCAAGACTGAGTTTGGCCTTAAATCATGCAGTTTCGAAAAATTGTCTATCAGAATTAGCGATAATTCTTTCAATTGCAGAATCAAGAAGTCCTTTTTCTGATGATTTTATTAAGTCTCAACGGGATTTAAATCCTCAATGCTCTTCAGATTTAAATCTTCTTCTGGAATCCTATTTTTATGTCAGAAATCATGACATTTCATTCGATTTTTGCCGAAACCAAGGGATACATTTTAAACGATTACAAGAGTGTGAGAAAGTAGCTATTCAATATTGCTCTTATTTTAATCAACCGTTTGACCCGCAAGAGCATTTTCAGGATGAAATAAGTAAGATTCTAGTAAAAATATTTCCTGACAACATAGTGCGTTGTAAAAGCGAAGGCAGAAAATTGTTCGAGAACACAAAAGGTAAACATTTTTTTGCATCTTCCTTTTCAATGATGGGAGGAGTTAAATGGGCGATTCCTTTGATCGTTACAGAGAGATTATTTAAGGGGCAGATACAGACTCAAATGGATCTGATGTCGGAAATACAGGAGGAATGGATTTTAGACCTCCTCCCTGCCGACCGAAAAGAAGAGAGGAGATCTTACCTGGATATGAATTCACGGAAAGTTATGGTGGAGAGCTATCTACGGTTTGGCGTCCACAAATTAAACCTAAAGAGAGAATATGAACCTAATGAAGAAGATATAGCAAAAGCTTATGCTCAAGCTATCTTTACTGGTGATTTATCATTAAAAAATTGGTCCAAAGAGGTGGATCAATTGCTAAACAGGCTGAGTTTTTTAGCTAACAAATCTCCGGATCTTGGGTTAAGGGCATTGAATGACGAGGACAGGATCATGGTCCTTGAGCTCATTTGCTTAGGGAAAAAAAATTGGAAAGAAATTAAGAATGCAGAAATTCTGCCCGTTCTTAAAGACTACCTCGGGGATTATAAATTAAACACTCTGAATTTTTATGCTCCTCGAGAAATTTCTTTCGGTAATAAAGGCAGAAAAACCTCACTTTTTTACACGGCATCAAGTGTAACCCTTAAGATAAAGTTACAGGAGCTATATGATGTCGAAAAGCATCCTGCTTTACTAAACGAAAAAATCCCTGTTATTGTTGAAATTCTAGCTCCCAATGGCAGGCCTGTTCAGCGAACAAGCAACATACTGGATTTTTGGAAGGAATCTTATTTATCTGTGAGAAAAGATTTGGCAGGCCGTTACCCTAAGCATGAATGGAGATAGGGTTTGAGAAAGATAGCTAGAGATTTAATGTTCTGGTATTTGTTTCACTTTAAGAAAAAGATACCGAAAGTATCAAAGCTCAGAGGTGAATATGGGGAATGGTTGGCTGAAAGATTTTTGCGAAAAAAAGGCTTTGTATGCCTCCACCGTAACTGGAGAAGCCGTGCAGATAAGAGAATGGAATTAGATCTGGTCTGCCTGGAGCGAACTCAATTAGTATTTGTTGAGGTAAGAGCACGGTCCAGTCAATCCATGATCAATGGCTGGCAATCTTTGACGCCTAAAAAAAGGAAAGCTTTACATAAATCGGCCAGGCATTTTCTGAGACAATCAAATCGTTTACTTGAATCATATAGATTTGATGTCGTTGAAATTGATATACCCGAGAATGCCTTTTCTGAATACAAGCTTTTTCATCATGAAAACATTGCCATTTTAAAGAGATGAATTCATCCTAAATCTCTTATGATTCACAAATCAAATTCATCTGCAGATCTTTCTTCATTAGGTAAGACTCCTCCGACGATTGTGGTAATTTTTGGTGCTTCAGGTGACCTTACCGCGAGAAAACTTGCACCGGCGATTTACAACCTATCGATGGATGGCCTTCTTCCTGCCTCTTGTTTTCTTCTTGGGTACGGGAGAAAAGAGATTAGCAATGAGGCATTCAAAGAATACATTACCGACTCAATCAATAAGTATTCGAGGCGAAAAATATCGGGTAAGGCATGGGATTTCTTGCAGGATAACATAACCTTTCATGCCGGGGCATATGATAACCTGGAAGATTTTCAGTCTCTCAAAACCGAGATAGAAGAAATAGAAAAAAAACTTAAAGAGCCCGTGCAATGCCTATTTTATATCTCTACCCCACCGAGTGTCTTTAAACCAATTCTGGAAAACCTTGGTATTAGTGGTTTAGCTAAGAGGCATCGTGACAAACAGGTCGAATCAAAGGTGATTATCGAGAAACCTTTTGGGCATGATCTTGCCTCTGCTCATGATTTGAATGAAGTCATCAACCGCCGTTTTGAGGAAACCCAAGTTTTTCGAATTGATCACTATCTTGGCAAAGAAACGGTCCAAAGTTTATTGGTTCAAAGGTTTGCCAATTCGATTTTTGAACCAATTTGGAATAGAAATTATGTTTCGAGTGTCCAGATAACAGTTTCTGAAAACCTTGGTGTTGGAAGCCGTGGAGGGTACTACGATCGTAGCGGTGCCTTGCGGGATATGATTCAAAATCATGTCATGCAACTTCTTGCTCTCACGGCAATGGAACCTCCATCTTCCCTCGACCCTGAATCGATTCGCGATGAGAAAGTAAAAGCTTTGCAAGCGATCAAGCCACTAGTGCTTAAGGGCGAAAACTCAGAAGTTGTTCGAGGTGTCTACTCACAAGGCTTGGTTGATGGAGAAAAAGCCATCGGGTATTTGCAGGAAGAAGGCATTCCAGACCATTCAATCACAGAAACATACGCATCTTTATGTCTTCATATCGAGAATTGGCGATGGAAAGGAGTACCATTTTATTTAAGATCAGGGAAACGCCTCGCCAAGAAAGCGAGTGAAATAGTGGTTCAATTCAAAAGACCTCCCGAAATTCTTTTTGGAAAAGACTCTAAATATGCAGTTAGCCCGAATTTATTGGTTATTCGTATTCAGCCTAACGAAGGAATTACCTTATATTTAAACTCAAAAACACCGGGTCTAGAGACTAAATTACAACCAATTGAACTTGCTTTTGGGTATGAAACTACTTTTGGCTCGAATACCCCTGAAGCTTACGAACGCCTTATCCTGGATGCGCTAAATGGGGATGGAACGCTTTTTATTCGGGGCGATGAAGCTGAGACTTCATGGGGACTTTTGTCACCAGTTTTAGATTATTGGCAGGAACAAGGCAAAAGGGGGCTTGAAAATTATGCTTCAGGCACTTGGGGGCCGATTTCTGCAGATAAACTTCTTTTATCTCGGGGACATGAGTGGTTAACTGGAAGTGTAGTGTAAGATGAAAAGTAGGATTTTTGCAATTTGCGCATCTATTCTTTTACTAGTGGCTATGCGTGCAGAAGAAGAAGGCTCAAATATTTCGGGCAATAAAGATAAGGAAATTTCTTATGAATTTGCGATCTTAGGTGGCGGATGTTTTTGGTGCACCGAAGCTGTTTTTGAGAAAATTGAAGGAGTAGCCACTGTTGTCTCTGGTTATGCGGGGGGAGCATCTACAAACCCCACTTACAAAGAGATTTGTACGGGCAAATCTGGCCATGCAGAGGTTATTAAGATAAAGTTTAACCCTGCTGTTATTACATTTGCAAAAATTTTGGATATATTTGGTAAATGCCATGACCCAACAACTTTAAACCGGCAAGGTGCTGATGTGGGTACTCAATATCGCTCCACTATTATGTATTTGACCGAGGATCAAAAGTCACAGGCAAAGCTGTGGAAGAAGAAGCTTAGTTTAACCTTACCTGTTCCTGTGGTGACCGAGATTGTTAAAGCCCCCATTTTTTACGAAGCAGAAGAATATCACCAAAATTATTACCAGCGAAACCCCAACCAAGGATATTGTAATTTTGTCATACGCCCAAAGCTGAAAAAGCTTAACCTTGAGTAGTAATTGTTACCTTCAAGAGTTATCGTAAGATACCTTTTTTGTTATTCAATCGTGATAAATATTAAAATTCCAATTTTAATTTTCAACTGGTCACGGTTATTTTATACCTTTGCATACCTGGCAGCCCCTTAGGCTATATTTATAGCATTCTCCTTTATGGATTTAAGTTGCTACAAGATTAAATTGGCAATAATAGGATAAAATGAGAAGCTCCATTTCCCCCAAATTAAACAAGTGGTTTAGTGAGCAAAATATTGATTTTGCTCAGATATTCCAAGTCTTCGAGAACATACCTGGCGTTTCTTTTTTTGTTAAAGACACAAATCACCGTTTGCTCCATTTTAATCACCGGTTTCTACCCCGAATAGGAGTTGCATCCAATGATGATTTGTTTGGAAAAACTGACTTCGATGTATTTCCACCGAGGTTAGCCGAGCATTTTCGCAAAGATGACCGGACTGTCATTGAAACGAAACAGCCATTGCTCAATATATTGGAGTTAGTTTTTAACAGCAAAGGGCTTCCTGACTGGTATCTCACCAACAAATATCCGCTTTTTAATTTAGAAGGTCATATTGTTGGGATAATTGGGACAGTTCGGCCTTATGGCCAAGAAAACACGGTACATAATAAAGAATTAAAATGGGAGCGTGATGATGAGATTGGGCGTGCAGTAAGTTATATCCGCGAAAATTTCCGTTCAAATTTAGAAATATCCAGTCTCGTAAAAATCTCTGGCTTGAATCACCGAAAACTGCATCGTGGATTTTTAGAATTATTTGGAGTTGCTCCTATGCAGTTTATCACAAGGACCCGGATCGAAGCAGCTTGTGATGATCTTTTAACTACTAAGAAAAAGTTGTCCCAAGTGGCGGAAGACAATGGGTTCTATGACCAAAGTTCTTTCACTCAACATTTTCGACGGCAAATGAAGGTTACACCCTTAAAGTATCGAAAGCAAAAAGGGTTTGTGTAAAATTGCTTATATAGAACTAGAAAAAACTTTTATTCTCCTCGTGTAAACTTCAGAGTTTTTTTCAGCGATTTCCCACCAATATTCACCATTTTCAAAGCCTTCCGGAACAGGTGTGAGTCCCTCCTCCAGAGCGCTTATAGCAGATTCCCCTTCGCTGGTAAGGACTCGTATCATTACATCAATGACTTCGGGAAATGAATTATAAGATGTATCACTTGGGTTCACTCGATAATTAGGGTGAGTGCTCGCTAATAATTCGTCTTCTGGATTCATGGTATCAGTCCTTGGGAATATCTGTTTAAGAGATCCTGTACCCGGACTATTTTTTTGATAAATGTATGCTCTCATCCCAAAATCAATGATATTAGATGCTAGAGAGAAGCTTGTAGGCGACTCATTTTCGCTTCCACTTGAAATGGGGTTTTCAATAATACCCGCACCCCTGAAATTTCCATCTGACTGTGAATTATAAAATCCATCTGATGGGTGTAGGTTAAAACTCGCAGCAAAGGTATTTTCTGTGCTTACATCAGATCTAAATAATTGGTAACGTGGGCGGGAAGTTTTGGCTCCTGTTAATCCATATCTAACAATTTGATAAGCAATTGCTCGAATGCCTCCTTTGTTGGTAATTTTCGGATCAAGCTCAGGTGCTTGGGTAAAAAATCGTAACCAAGTTCCTCCTACTCCAAATCTTGATTCAACCAAGGGTCCTTGTTGGTTTGCCTCTGCAAGTTCTTTATCCTCTTTACCTTTATCGTCATCTGGCCATGCACTGTCTGGCCAATCATCGAAGAACAATCTTTTGGATTCATCTTCCGGTTTGGCCACGGATTTAGCACTTACCCATGAACCGCTATTTGCTTCATTAGTAAGAATTTTAGCCGCCATCCAAACATTGCCGTCATTTCTTGAAATAGCACATTGTAAATCTTCTTGTATGCGATCCAAAACAAATTGAGCGACTTGATTAGTTTCTAAATCTCCAGATGCTTGGCTTTGTGTGGAGACAACTTGAGAAGTTATGTTTAATAGCATAGCAGCCAATAAGGCGGTTACTGAGACTGCGACAAGAAGTTCTAAAATAGTAAACCCCGATAAAGAATTTTGGAGTTTCGTTTGATTCAGGCATCTCATAATGAACTCAGTAATAAGTTCTCAGACCCTGCAATCAATCGCAATTTCTTTGATGCCCCATTTTTTCTCCCATCTTTGCATATAATTCGAGCCCTCTATTTGAGGCATTTATAAGGTCTTGAGACAGGGCAACTCTTCCTTTTTCAAAAAGGGTGACTATACAGGACCCACCAAATGAAAAATATCCCCACTCATCTCCTTTCTTGGCATAGTCTTTTTCAAGTGATGTGAAGGTAGCAGTGCCAACACATGTCGCACCCACCGCAACCTGTGCAATTTGACCAAAGGATGGGTTACAGAGAAGGGAGAGGTATCTTTTGTTTTGCCAAAAGTAAGAAATATTTTGCCTGAGTGCAATTGGACTTACAGAGTATAAAGAACCGTTAATTAAATCAGTCCCATTATATTCTCCATCTGCAGGGAAATGAAACCTATGGTAATCAACAGGGCACAGCCTACTTATCACAAGACTTCCACCTTCAAATATTTTTGCCAGCTTGCTGGATTGAAGAAAGGAATTTAAATCAAAGGCCTGGCCTTTAACATAAATTTGATTGATTTTAGAAATATCCTGAAACCCCAAATGTCTTCCATCGGCTGGAAATACTATGGAATCAAAGGAATTGTCGATGGGGCGTGCTTCTGGTTTTAGTTTACGGTAAAAGAATTCGTTGAAAGTTTGATAACTATCCAAAGGATCAAGGAATTCTTCTTGGTTTACCCCAAATTTTTCGACAAAGGGTTGAACTTTAGATTTGCTTGAGGAGCGATCGGCCCGATAACCATACCAACTAGAAAACAGCTTTCTTTTAACAAGAAACCAAAGAAAAAGCTTTCCGAGTGGTTTTTCGTAGGTGAAACGAAGCCAATGTTCTCCGTATATATCTTCTTTTTCAACCGTACCGGTGCTGCGGTTGAGATAACGAATTTCCTCCACTTAACTGAGATGCATCCGTTGAGGAGGGCAGAAAAATTGGTCTAGGCTTTCTGAATTTTACCCGCTTTAATCGCCTTTGCCGCTACCCACATGCGTTTGACCTGACCCGAGGGGAGTTTGACGCGAATGCGCTGTAAATTGGGACGAAACTTACGCTTGTTATTCTTAACCAACTGCAAGCCGATTCCGCCAGCCTTTTTGCTGACACCTTTATGAATAATCCGTCCGCCTGTAACAGGACGCTTTCCAGTAATAGCACAAATTCTTGACATAAATCTTATTGGGTAAATATCGACTATGCATTATTAATTTAGTTCTTACAAGATTAAAGCTTACGGAAGTCCAGTATAATTGCTTAGTTTTTTAACTCCATCTTCCTGAGATATAAAGAAGGCTGCCTCAATATTATATTTTTCAAATATTTTTTCTGAAGACTTTAAACCGGAGACGAGTGCCGCGGAAGCAAGGGAGTCGGCAATCATTCCATTTTGTGCAATAACCGTAACTTGTGCCCTTGTATTGAGACCGGTACCTGTATGCGGATTAATTATATGGGAGTATGTTTTACCACCAATCATGACAAACTGTTCTGTATCACCTGAGGTTGCCACTGCACAATTTGATAGGCTTAAGGAAGGAAGCTCTGGGTGTTTTTCCCCACCAATTTTGACCCTCCACCCCGGCTTTCCCTTGGGGGCTTGCCCAATGATTAAGTCACCCCCAGCGTCAATTAAGCAGCGGTTAAGGCCGAAGTCATTTAAAAAAGTAAGCATTTGATCACCAGCGAACCCTTTGGCAATACCTCCAAAGTCAAGCAACATACCTTTGTGATCTAAGCGTACTTTATTTTCGGATGGGTGAAAAAGTATTTTATTAAAACCTATTCTCGTGAGTGCATTTTTTATTTTGTCAGGGTCTGGCAGGCTTTTCCTAAATCGGGCAATTCTCCAAAGGCGGGAAGCCGGTCCAATGGTGACATCAAAGTCTCCACTTGTATCCTCTGATAACTCCCTGCTAAATTTCAAAATTTTTAATAGTTCAGCAGATATTTCTAGGTATTCATCTTCTTGACCGCTGAAAGAGGAGGCAGAGAGGATCGAAGCTTCGCTATTGGGAAGGTAATCACTAAATATCTTGTTCAAGCGATGGGCTTCCTCAAAAGCTTTTTTTGCCACCTTTTGGCATAAGGATTCATTCGTATCATCAATAATAATTTTGAAATCTGTACCCATGCACTTTTCTGAAAAAGTGAAATAATTACTTCCGCTTAAGGGAGTAGAAAACAGTAACAAAATCAAAGACATACAGCCCAATCCTGGGTGCAAGTGAGCAAAATATAATCCTCTTATCATGGGCTGAATATCCTTTTCATTTCTTTTGAATTTTGAGATAAGCGATTAAATATTATAAATTTACATTTTCTTATGAAATTGCACCAAGCTAAATTTTTTATTCTTCTTTGCTGCTGCTTACAAGGGGTAAAAGCTGACATTGATTTTGTCCGGGATGTTCAGCCCATCCTTGAGCATAACTGCGTGAGTTGTCACCGTGCAGACAACGCAAAGGGAGACATTCGGCTAGATGTTAAGAAGTACGCCTTTGAATCAGAAGACATGATTATCCCCGGGAATGCAGAAGATAGCTCACTTTATTGGACCACTACCCTCCCGTTGGATGACGATCTATTTATGCCCCCCATCAAGAATGAGGACAAAGATTACCCTCTTACAGATGCAGAGAAAGCTGTCCTTAAACAATGGATTGATGGAGGGGCGGATTGGCCTGACAATGTTGTTTTGGAAACAAAAAAAAGGCTGCCGAAAGAAATCTCCTTTGCAGAAGATATCCAGCCCATTCTTGAGCTAAATTGTGTAGCCTGCCATTACGATGGAAAAGTAAAAGGAGATCTAAGGCTGGATACCTATGAGCATGCTTTTGCATCCGACCATGTAATTGTACCGGGCAAGCCACTCGAGAGTGAACTGTATTTCTTATGTACTTTGCCTCAAGATGATGAAATGTTCATGCCTCCAGAGGGTAATGATCCGCTTTCATCCACGGATTTGTTTATGTTAAGGCGCTGGATTGAGGAAGGGGCGGATTGGCCGAAAGATGTAACCTTATCTCCACAGAAGAAGAGCTTTACCCTCTTGGGCATGTTACCAAAAGATTTATACAAAGAATTGGGATTTAAAAAAGGAGAAGTTCAGGATGAATTTACTTCCTACCATCAATCAATCAAAACCTCTGACTTAGATTTTGAGATGATGCCAATTAAGGGTGGGCAATTCACCATGGGCAGCCAAGTGGATGATCCTGAGCGTGGTGAAAACGAGCATGTTGCACATCCAGTGAAAGTATCAGACTTTTGGATGGGGAAGTACGAAATCACCTGGGATGAGTATGAATTGTGGATGATCAACCTGGATAAGGACAACCGTGAGTACAACAAGGTGGAGTCTACCCCGGCAGATGCATTGTCCGATGCAGTGACCAAACCTACTTCTCCTTACACGGATATGAGCTTTGGTATGGGGAAACGGGGATACCCCGCTATCTGTATGACTCAGCTTTCCGCCAAGATGTATTGCATGTGGTTGAGTGCCCGGACTGGTAAATTTTACCGATTACCTACGGAAGCAGAGTGGGAGTATGCCTGCAAGGCTGGCACCGATACCGCTTACAGCTTTGGTGATGATGCCGGAGAATTATCCAATCATGCCTGGCATCTTGGAAACAGCAGGTTTCAGTACCAGAAAGTTGGCCAGAAATCG
>CBFIFQ010000001.1:0-71156 GCA_965661905.1 Opitutales bacterium | reverse complement strand
TTTGATGACCTGTTAAGCCTTACCGCAAATGCCGTCAAAAGTGAGACCGAGGACGGGGAGTCGTTAAGAACTAGGCTGCGTGATTCCTTTGATGCAGCACTCATCGATGAGTTTCAGGATACTGATCCGGTGCAATTTGAAATATTCAGCCGATTATTTGGGCAAAAAGGCAATCACTGGCTTTTCCTGATCGGAGACCCCAAGCAATCGATCTACCGCTTCCGGGGAGCCGATCTTGAAGCATACTTTAATTTCGCAAAAAAGACTAATGCACAGAGGTATTCTTTGGACACTAATTTTCGGACGGTTACTCCCTTGGTTGAAGCGGTGAATGCTTTTTTTGAAAAATCAGAGAAGCCATTTCTGCACGACGAACTTTCTTTTGTTCCGGTAAAACCCAATAGAAATGGGCCTGCCGATAAGGAAAAAATGTTTATGGGCGGGAAGAAGCCAGCACTTGTTATCCGTGAACTCCAGTGGAATAAAAACAAGGCACCAAGCGCGGAGGAGGCAAGGTCAGCAATTCGTATTGATATGGCCAATGAGATTGAATATCTTTTGGCGGAGGGCATGATTGGTGACCGTAAGGTTCGCCCCAAAGATATTGCAGTTTTGGTCAGAAGTAATCCAGACGCAAAAAAAGTCTGGCAATACTTCCGCAAAAGAGAGTTGCCTGCTGTAGTTTTTACAGATGTAAGCCTGTTTGAGTCGCAAGAGGCAAAAGAAATTCTCTGGGTTTTGGAGGGTATCGTGAATGCAAGGAATGAGCGTGCGATCAGACGCGCACTGGCTACCGGATTGCTGGGCATGACAGCCAAGGACTTTCAGCATTGGCATGAAAACCCGCTGAAATGGGATGAATGGGTAGGTCTCTTCAGGCAATGCCAAGAAAACTGGAGGACGAAGGGAGTCTATGTTGCCCTGCACCAACTTTTCAGAGAAACCAATGCTGTCCCGAAAAACTTGCGTAGGCCTGACGGAGAGAGAAGAGTAACCAATTTTTTACATTTGGCTGAAGTCCTTCACCGGGCAATGTCTAATAATCCACTCTCGCCCCCATCCTTACTCAGTTGGTTTAGATCAAGAATTGAGCAAAGCGATACATCTGATGAGGAGTACCAATTGAGGTTGGAGTCACAATCTGAATCGATTCGAATTCTGACTGTGCATAAGTCAAAGGGTCTGGAATATCCCATTGTTTTTCTCCCCGGACTGTCTTTTACCTCAGGTGGTTACAGGGATGACTTTAAATACCATAGAGAGGACGGTAAGTTGGTGATTGATTTAGAAAAGACTGCCACCGATGCCGCCAAGGTAAAGGGAAGTCAGGAGGAGGAGGAAGAGGACGCTCGGGTGCTTTATGTTGCCCTTACCCGCTCCGCCACCAAATGCTATGTTTATCACGCACCAATCAAAATTTCCAGTCATGCCCGAGTGCCTGCACAAGTTAGAATGATGCGTTCCTGGGCATCAGAAGCCAATGCTTCCGAACCAGAGGGAAATTCATTGGCGGACCAAGCTTCTAGGTGGGTGGATGCCCTGGGTGATCGTGCCGAATTCAATCTGTTTACTGCCAAGCATGATAAAAGAAGTAACTTTGAGAATGATGAAGTTGACAGTTCGAAGCCGGTTGATTTGCAGGCAGAAACCTGGGATGAGAGGAGAAAGATTCCAGGTGCTAAAATAGTCGAGTCTTTCAGTGGGCTATCCAGGCAGGTAGGGTTTAACGGAAGAGACCTGGACAGTGCCGGTGAATGGCAGGGGCAGGACGAGGACTTTGTTGGAGAAGAAAAGCAACCGATCTTCCAGTTTCCTGCCGGCGTAAATGCAGGAAACTTTATGCATGATGTATTTGAGCATCTTAATTTCTCAGACTCTTCGAATTGGAAAGAATTTATTGCTAAAAAGCTCGACGACCATCAATTTGATTCCAGGCAATGGACCCCTGTGATCCTCGAAATGGTAAGTGAGGTAATGGGAACGGAGTTGCAACATGGGTTTTGCTTAAACCATCTTACGAAAAGTGATTGCCTGGAGGAAATGGAGTTTCACTTCCCCGTATCCTCCTGCATGCTTCCGGAATTAGCCCAGTATTTCCCTGCACACGCCAAGTTCAAGGAATACCTCGATTGCATTGCTGCGGATGAATCCATGAGAATTGAGGGGGATGGATACTTAAAAGGGCTGGTTGATCTGATATTTCAAAAGGATGGCAAGTTTTACCTATTGGACTGGAAATCAAATAAGTTGGGTGGGAGCAGTAAAGGTTTTAACCAGAAGGTAATCGACAGGGAAATGCTGACTCACCATTATATCCTGCAGTACCATATTTACACGGTTGCTTTACACAGGTTCTTACAGGCCCGCATCAAAGAATACAGCTATGAAAGGAATTTTGGCGGAGTTTATTACCTGTTTGTTCGAGGTATGAAAAAGGGGACCAACCGTGGGATATTTTATGATTTACCTGAGCTGGAGACTGTTCAGGTTTTAGAGGATTTTCTTATTTCTGATCAATGAATAGAAATTCAAACAAAATGAAGGGGTTGGAAATGGAGGCACTGGCATCACTGGTATCCTCTTTTTTTGAAAATCGAATTGGAGGAGAAGATGGTAAGTCGCTCTCAGGATTAACGAGGGCACTTACGGAAAGGGTTGCCTCAGGCTCCAGTCATCTTTTAGCAGACGAGGTAAGTGAGTCTTATGGTGCCTGGGAATCTCTTCCCGCCATCGGGGATGCAGATGCAAACCTTCCCCTTGTTTACACCGATTCAGGAAAACTCTATTTCCGGAGATTCTATGAATATGAAAGGCTGATCGCTAATGTATTTCACAAAAAATGTGCCAAGGCTTCAGATAAAATAAGCAAGGATACAGAGATATTTTTTAAGAACACACTCTCCTCTTTAGTCGACGATCAACAAGCACTTGCTGTGGTTACGGTTCTTCAAAGGGACCTGGTGCTGCTGACAGGAGGACCAGGCACCGGCAAGACCCGAACCATTGTGGCCATGCTAGCCGCTTACATAAAGGAACACCCGGATACTATTATTGCATTGGCAGCACCTACTGGTAAGGCAGCCTTCCGCATGAGAGAATCGGTGTTGCAAACATTGAAGTTGATCGAATTGCCCGATACCTTAAGCCAAAAAATAATTGATTCCTCGAGGGCGACAACTCTCCACAGGTTACTGGGTTCAAAAACTGGTTCAGTTGATTTCAAAAGAAACAAGAGAAGCCCACTCCCTTGTCATCTTGTGGTGGTGGATGAAGCATCTATGATTGATCTTCCTTTGATGGCAAAACTATGCGATGCCTTGCAGGAAAAAGCCAAGCTTGTCTTACTTGGAGATGCGGATCAATTAGCCCCAGTCCATGGCGGGGCTGTCTTTAATGCCCTGGTCAAATCCTCTCAGCCCAATGAGTTTCGGGCTGAAGATTTACCAAAGGTGAAATTCTTTTCAGGATCAGCAAAACTGTCTTCATCAAACAATACCCTTGCCGGGTCCTTGATTCAATTAAGTCAGGTTCATCGGCGGAAGGATACACACTCCTCGGCAAAAATTGGAGAACTGTGCGATGCAATTAAAGAAGGAAAGGTGGATGATATTTTATCCATCATTCATTCTGAGACAGAATCCATCATCTGGATAAATGACCTCGATGACCCCAAGCTGGATATATTGATATCCGATGAATTTAGTGAATTGTCAGACGCTCGCGTACCAGCTTTTGCTCTTTCCAAGCTTGGTGGTTTTCGAATTCTCTGTCCAAACAATGAGGGGCGGTATGGCGTATCGAGTTGGAACCTCCGAGCAGAAAAAAATTTACCTGATGCTGGTGGTCAAATCAGACCGGTTGTCGTGCATGTCAATGATTATGAGATCGGGCTTTTTAATGGTGATGATGGGGTTGTGTTTGGCCCAAAGGCATATTTCCCTACTGAAGATGGGACTCGTGAAATTACCAGATCGAGACTTCCTCAACATAAAATTGGCTACGCAAGCACTATTCACCGAAGTCAGGGTTCTGAGTTTAATAAGGTCGCGGTGGTCTTGCCACCGGAGGATTCAAAGCTCCTCAGCAGGGAACTACTTTATGTTGCGGTCAGCCGTGCCAAGGAAATAGTTTTTTTAGTAGGCTCAGAGGATTCCCTGATCGCTGCCGTTAAACGAACCGAACGGCAGAATTCGGGGGTTTGGGATTTAATGAATGATTCATAGCATCAAAGCTATGCAAATTGAGCTATGCCTTTGATCTTTTTCAGGTATGGCACCTGTGGTGTCCCAAGGGTGAAGGACAGGGCGAGTTACTAAAGTCTAGTAAAAATTGGTTACAACCAACTCTACAGATACCTGAAGAGATAATCGAATGGCGGGATAGACGGGACTCGAACCCGCGACCTCCGGCGTGACAGGCCGGCGCTCTAACCAACTGAGCTACTACCCCAATCCGAAGTTGAAAATAAATCAATCCGGGCCCGTGACGTCAAGTTGCAAGAGTGGGGATTTTGATAAATTTTCTCATTTATCTTGGGCATCTTTAAGATTCATGCAAGATGAGGTCTCATGAGTTTACTAAAATTCAAAGGGATAGAATTGGGCCCTATTGGTACAAACGCCTATGTGATATGGAAGCATGGTCAGCCTGACTGTGTCCTCGTGGATGCACCTCCCCAATGTAAGGAGGAAATTGAGGCTTTTTTGCAGTCAAAAAACCTTTCGCTTCGTGAGATGTGGCTTACTCATGGGCATTGGGACCACATGGCTGGTGCGGAGAGTTTAAACAGTGAAAATATCCATGTGATTGGACATAAGGATGATCAGGTCATGTTTGAGCAACCTGAAATCATGTCCGCCTTTGCCATCCCGGGCTTGCAAATGCAGCCAATCCAAGTGGATACCTGGATCAGCCATGGGGGTGAACTGAATTTTCTGGGCAGTTCGGTCGAGGTTCGACATTGCCCCGGGCATTGCCCCGGCAATGTGGTGTTTTGGTTCAAAGATGAAAAGGTTTGTTTTGTGGGAGATGTAATCTTTCGGGAGAGTGTGGGCAGGTATGATTTGCCGGGCGGTGATATGGCTACCTTGCGGGACTCAATTTTGAAGAATATTTACAGTCTTCCCGATGATACTATTCTTTGTCCGGGGCATGGACCGACCACTACAGTGGGTTACGAGAAGACGCATAATCCTTTTGTGCGTCCCTGACCTGGCCAGTTTTCAATGATCAAGCTCATCGATCCTGCTGATGCCCTGGACGGCATCTTTGATCTTGAGCAACTTGTTTGCAAAACCTTTCAGAAGGAAGGCGAGCTTTGCCGGGTTTTAGGTTTTGAGCACCGCCCGCAACAAGAGCAGATGGCGGGTGAGGTGCTTGAGGCTATTGAGTCAGGAGAGCACTTGATTTTTGAGGCTGGCACCGGGGTCGGGAAAAGCTTGGCCTACCTCATTCCTGCCATCCTTCAGGCCAAACAAAATAGCCGTCCATGTATAATCGCAACCAACACGATTAATTTACAGGAGCAACTTCTTCATAAAGATATCCCGGCGGTCCGGGAACTTTTTTCCCAAAGCACCGACCTGCAACCATTTCATGATTTCCGTTGTGCGCTTTTGGTGGGCAGAGGGAATTACCTGTGTACGACCCGGCTAAGAAAGGCTCTACTTGGACAGGGTGAACTTTTTGAGTCAAGGGAAAGAAAGGAACTCCAAAGGGTTGCCGAATGGGCAGACAGTGAGGCAAAGGAAGGTATCCGGCAAGAGTTGTCTCCGCCCCCCTTATCCAATGTGTGGGATGCTGTAAACGCAGATTCATCGATGTGCTCCAGTAAGCGGTGCAACTCGGATCATTGTTTTTACAGAAGGGCAAGGGCCCAAGTGGAGAAGGCTCATGTCATAATTGTAAATCATAGCTTACTCTTTTCTTTGCTGGGGGCTGGGGTGTCGCCTTCCAATGAGGCCGATGGAGTTATTTTTCCCAATGATTTTATTATTTTTGATGAAGCTCATGAGATGATCGATGAAGCAAGTGAACACTTGGGGATATCCATAAGTTCATGGGCCTTGGAAAATTCGTTACGGAGAGTGTATAACCCTGCCAAGAGGAAAGGTCTCTTAAAGACAGTTGGCCGCCTTTCTGACTTTGACAATGTAGAGTCGGGCATTCATGCAGTTTCAGATTTCTTCAACCACCTGCATGCGGCAAACCTGGGTCAGAAAGACAGGGTGAGGCTTCTTGAACCCAATCAACTCCCCTTGGATATTCTACCGCCTTTAAGTAAGGTGGCTCGTGGCTTGATCGAGCTTGGGGAAACCTGTGAAGATGAAACCTTAAAAATTGAGCTTTTGGACCAATCCAAGAGATTCCAGGGGTACATCCACTCCCTTTCGGATATTATAGAGCTTAAGAGCAAAGATTGTGTTTACTGGATTGAGCGGACGGGGAAGCAAAAGCAAATCATCCACCTCAGGAGTGCCCCATTGGATGTTTCCAGTATTTTGAAAGAAGAGCTGTTTGGGAAAAAATCGCCGGTTATTATGACAAGTGCGACCCTGACCCACAGGGGGGACCCCGAACGCTTCGTGGAATCCTCTGGCTGCAATACGGGCAGGAAAACCATCGTTCAATCTCCCTTTGACTATGAGTTCAGCATGAATATCAGGGTATTTGAAGATTGCCCGGAACCCATGTCTCAGGACAGGTCCAAGTACCTTGACTACCTGGTTCAGGCACTCGATTCGCTTGCCAGTTCTATGGAAGGAGGCACGCTTGCTTTGTTTACAAACTACCAAGACCTGCACTATTGTTACCAGCACCTTAAAAGCATTTGGCAGAAAAAACAGCGATCGGTTTATGCTCAGGGTATTGATTATTCAAGGTCTGAGTTGCGCACCCGGATGATGGAGGAGGGGGATGTTCTTTTACTGGGAGCCGAAAGCTTTTGGAAGGGGTTCGATGCAAAAGGGCCTGCCTTGTCCCAAGTCATTTTAACCAGGCTTCCCTTTGAAAACCCCAACCATCCTTTGATGGAGGCTAAAAGCGAAAAACTAATCAAGGAAGGCAAGAAGGCATTTTTTGAGCTGACATTACCCAATGCAATCACTCGATTCAGGCAGGGAGTCGGAAGGCTTATAAGGTCAAAGACAGATGTTGGAGAACTTGTGATACTTGACTCCAGGGTTCTCAAGAAAACTTACGGAAGATTATTTTTAGCTGAATTGCCCAAAAAAAACTTTGAAAGAGATTCCCTGATCAGCGATTCAGCCGAAGATTTTGATGTAGCTTGAAAGGTATAGTTTTGAAAATTGACTTTAAGCCTTTCATGCTATGAAACAAAATATTGTTTAAATCTATGCAATTATCATCACACGGACACAGCGATGTTGGTTTCGTTCGCGAAAATAATGAGGATTCCTTTGTCGTTGATAACGATAAAGGAATTTTTGCCGTTGCTGATGGAGTAGGGGGGTTGCCATTTGGTAACCTTGCCTCCAAACTCGCGGTCAAATTTTATGATTCTCTCATATCGTCTTCTTCATGCTGCAAAAGTCTTGATGAAATGAATGTGATCACCCATAAAATTCATCGAAATATCATAGAATGCGGTGAACTGGTTGGGGGTGAAAATGGTATAGGGACAACTTTTTCGGGGATCCGTGTCGTGGGTGGCAATATCATGTTTGCTCATGTGGGTGATTCTTCCATTTTTTTACTCGATGGAGATGGGTTCCGTAAGGTTTCAAAATCACACACCTTACGAGACGAACTTTTGGAAAAACATGGGGAAAATGCTGCCCTGGATATGCCCGAGCATTATGGGCATACTTTGACCCGTTGCATGGGTCAGGATATTGATTTTGAGGTGGATCGTGGACAGTTCCAGGTATCGGCGGGTGCTGTTGTTTTTATCTGCTCCGACGGAGTCACTAATATGATTGAAGAGACTGTGCTTGAAGAAACCATCCGGAACCAAGAACCTGCGGATGCGGTTTCCTACCTTATCGACCTGGCCAATCAAAACGGTGGGATAGATAATTCCACTGCCGTCTGCGTTAAGTTCGGGTAGTGCTACAAGTAGATGAGTGATAAAATCCAAGCTTTTATACAGAAGCTTGATGCAAGCCCTACCAACCGTTTTCACCGATACAATTTGGCACAGGCTTATTATGAGCAAGGAGATTATGTAAATGCTTGTGACCAATTTGCTACTTGCCTGAAGCTTGCTGATGACTGGATGATGGCTTCCCTGGGACTTGGCAAGTGCTATCTGGCTCTGGAAGATTTTGAAAGGGCAAAGAGAAATCTTTCTCTAACCATCGATCTTGCTGAAAAGCAGGGTCATGATGATCCCTTGGAGGAGGCTAAGTCTTTGTTAAAACAATGCTCCTCTTCTTGTTGAGCTAATCTCTCGTTGGCTCGTTAGAATATGGCCGGGTTATTCAGTAATGCATTCCTGTTAAGTGGCCTTACTGTTTTGTCCCGGTTTTTGGGCTTAGCCCGAGACATATTGCTCTTTACTGTTTTTGGCACATCGATTTATGGAGAAGCTTTTATTTTAGCCTTCACCATACCCAACCTATTCAGGCGGATGCTAGGGGAGGGCACATTAAGTTCAGCGTTCATTCCAGTTTATGCATCAAGTTTAAAGACTAAATCCTTGCAGGCTGCATTTGATTTGTTGAATAAAGTACTTTCCCGACTGGCTGTTGCCCTCTGCTTTCTGGTTTTATTTGTCTGCCTGGGCTCTTTTTTCTTCAGTTCTTTTTGGGCTTGGGCGGAGCCCAAGTGGTCCATCGCCTCTTATCTAAATTCCCTTTCATTTGGCTATGTTGCCCTCATATGCTGTGCGGCAATCATGGTGGGTGCCTTAAATTCTCATGGGAGGTTTGCGGCAGGTGGAATATCGCCAATCCTTCTTAACCTGAGTATGATCGTGACTCTCTTGGTTTTTGGTGTTTGGAAAAATTTATCTCTTTATGAAGTTGCAGTTTATCTGAGTGGAGCTGTTGTGATCGGTGGATTGATCCAGATGTTTTTGCCTGCCATTGAGCTGAGATTGAAACTTAAGTGGGTATTCAAGTTAGACCTGGGTACTTCCGATGCCCTTGATAAAGTGAATCAAATTTTTTGGATTGGAGCACTCGGAGCTGCGGTTACTCAGGTGAATATTTTAGTCTCAAGATTTCTGGCATTTTCGCTCGATGACTCAGGCTCCTTATCTTACCTTTTTTTAAGTTCCAGGCTCATTGAGCTGCCTCTTGGCATTTTCGCTATTTCTCTATCAACCGTTCTCTTCCCTGAGTTGGCCAAGTATGCAGGCGATTCAGATCAGGCCCGCTTCAAAAATTGCGTAATTCAGGGAGTTCGGCTGACTTGCGCTGTAACTATTGCTGCTGCCTTCGGGCTAGGACTTCTGGCAACCCCCATACTTTCCCTGCTTTTCAATTGGGGAATGTTTACTGCAGATAATGTTCTGCTTGCTTCTGAAATTCTTTTGATTTCTGTTTTCGCCCTTCCTTTTTACGCAGGCTCCGGGTTTCTGGTGAAAGTTTTTCATTCTAAGAAAAACATGACGGTTCCCTTGCATGCAGCTATGATAAGTATGGTCATAAACCTCCTTATGAGTGTTATGCTCATGTTTTCCTATGGAGTGCATGGCTTGGCCTGGGCAAATGTGATAGCTGCAGTATTTCAAACCGTATTCCTTGCTTGGAAAACGCCTGAGTTGAGGCTTCGGGATAGCATCTCGTTTAAACCTTTATACTTATTACCCATATTGATGGGTTCACTTGTTATGTGTGTTTCTATTCTATGGATCAGGGATCTAGTCGATATCGGACCAGGGAAATCGACTGACTTTATTCAAGTAATTCTGTTCATACCGGTTGGCATATTTTCTTATCTTGTCGTTTTATTTATCTTTAGGTTTCCAGAGCTTACCCACGCCTTACATTTTTTTAGGGAAAGATATAAAAGAAGGAGGTAGATGATTTCATTGACAAAAAGAATCTCATACGGATGGTCATAATCTTTTATGAATAAAAATGTTACCACCAAGCGAAAAGGGTTCACTCTTATTGAGTTACTAGTTGTTATCACGATCATTGGGATATTAGCAGGTATAACTTTCAAAGGTGCTCATTTCCTCTTCAGTGCCCAAGATGAAAAAAAAGCGGAAAGTGAAATTGAGGCACTGAAACTTGCCCTCAACCAGTACAAACTTGAGTATGGTGATTATCCTATCATTAACCCTGACTCTGATCTATCCGGTGAGACCGAAAAAAATGCCCTTTTACTTAATGCTTTAATCGGCATTACGGATCGGTTTGGAGATGTGTTAAAAGCCGATGAGATTCGTAGGTCTTTTTTACCTAATGATACTTTTTCTTTTGGGTTTTCAGAAAATAATACAGGTTTTAAATCTGTTTTCATGCAGGGTGCAGAAATTGATTTAGTCTTTGTCGATGAAGAAGGAAAGGAACCGAGAGAGCAAGTGGTGATTATTGACCCATGGGAGAGGCCTTATGTATATGAGTATCCCAGGAGAGATGGGCACACAGGGTATTTACTTTTTAGCAAAGGAAAAGATGGACAAGCTTCCGTCTTCGACAATGAGCTTACCTCAACACCAAATAAAGAACCCATGGATGAGGATAATATCCCTCACACCGAACCCGGAAAATGGTAGTCATGAAAAAAAATAAACAAAAAGATACAAAGCATGGATTCACTCTGATTGAACTCCTTGTCGTTATTTCCATTATCGGAATACTGATGGGTATTGTTGGGCCCAAAGTTTTTGATCTATTGGGCGGTTCTAAAGGGACAAAAACTCAGGCAACCTTTAGGTCGTGGGTCACTCAAATCTATCAGTACAAGGAGCACTATAAATATTTCCCTCCCTTTTTACTCGAAGATGCTGAGGGAATTCCAGCAGATTTAAGTGATGACGAAGACCACAATGCTTTTATTGCCGCTCTGCGGGGGAAATCATGGAACCCGGATAGCTTTACCTGGGAAAACTTAACGGGAGATTTACTGGCTCAAAACAGAAAAAGTAAGGAATTTCATTCCTTTTCTGAAGATGAGTTTGGTAATATTGATTTAGCAGATGAGAGTAACAATGGCCGATTTCTTTCCGATGCCTGGGGTGGCAGGAAAATCTACATTGTGGTGGACCAGGATGGTGATGGCTTAATCAAACTGGATAGTTCTACGGTAGAATCCATTGTGAAAGCCCTTCAAAACGACTACGATCCCAGTATTGTTGAGCAAGCCAAAGAAAAAATTGGCATCATTCGTGACAAAGTGGGTATCTTTGTCTTACAAGATGCCAGCGGAGAAACCGATACTGAAAATGTTTTTTCGTGGAATATTCAAAAATACCTTGGGGTAGATTGAGCATTTCCCTTATTATTTCCAATTATGCGCCCTGAAGAAAACCAAGGCTTTACTCTAATTGAACTTCTTGTGGTCTTAGCCGTGGTGGGTTTAATGATGGGAGTAATTGGCTTTTCTTTGCTCGGTGGAGGTGGTGCGGAACTAGGCGCATCTCAGCGAAATGTATTGGGAGTACTTCATCAGGCGAGAACCATTGCTGCCTCATCCGGAGTTGAGACGAGAATTATTGTTAATGCAGATCCTGAAGATGAAGAAAAGTTTTTTAGGCACATTGAGATTATCTCTAAGGATACTAACCAAACTGACTCCTGGGTTGTAAAACGAGAGAGCATATCCCTGAATGAAGGAGTTTACTTTGTGCCTGATAATAAATCCCTTTCCATCCGAGCAGAGGGGTGGCGAACCAATGCTTTTTGTTCATGGAGTGGGGGAGATGATGAATTTATTCTTTCTGAATCATTTAAGGGGAAGAGAGTTAAATCATCAAGTGGCACGAGCTTTAAATTCATTGAATTTGATGGGGCAGGAAATCTTCGTCCCCCTGACAGTATATCGGGTGGAATCCCGCAATCCCTCATGCTTGTCCTTGCTTTGGGTTCTCCGAACCCAGCAAATACAACGGAAAAACTAAGGTTTAATGATCCGAACAAGATTGCTGGTATCTTAATGAGGAATTTTGGTGGGTTCGCTGTTTTAGAAATTTCAGACTTTGAAAGCCCCTGATTATATGCCTAGGGTGAAAGCAAAATCAGGGTTTACGTTACTGGAGGTGGTGATAGCACTGGCTGTCTTTGGATTTTTAATCGGTGGGCTTCTAGGTTTCCTGCCATGGGGGATCGAAGGAGTCGGAAAGGTTAAAGACCAAAACACCGCCTACGGTTTGATTGATGCCATTGAGGTTGAGACGGACAGGGTGGGGTTTTCTTTAGTGGCCGCCGCCACCAAGAACTTAGATGATATGTATAACCCAACATCCCCGCCCAGTAAATCTGATGAAGAGCATGTCCTCCTTTTAGTGGCAAGACAGGATGGAGGTGCGGTTGTGTTTGAGCAAGTTGTAAGAAAGGAAGACTCATCATATTTGAATAATGAAGGAAATGATCAGGAGGGAGAAACGATTGCTTCATTTGATAAAGACTCCGGAGGAACCGTATATTTTAATCGAAACAACGGTAGTCCAGTATCCTTAATAGGTCATGAAGGTGAGGAGTGGAAAACCCCTCCCTATTCTTCCCGATGGATTCCTGAATCGGAACGCTATTATTTAATTAAAATCACTCAATTTCCCCATGAGCACCGCCACCAGCACCACCCTAGCAATGGGTACCTTGCTCTTCAAGTTGATATTCAGTGGCCTTATAAATTACCGGTTCCACCCAATGGTTTTCGCCGTGTTCCTGAAAAATACCGCTCTCATTTTCGGTTCCCATTTGCGATCAACAGGTAAATTGAAGTGAGCTCTTTTACTCAGTGGTTTTATGCAACGAGGCCAAAGACTCTTGTGGCAAGTGTATTTCCAGTTTTGATGGGGGGCTCATTGGCATTCTCAAGTTGTAAAAAGCTGGATGGGGAACTGCTGATTCTGTGCTTGTTATTTTCCTTCTTGATCCAAATTGGGACAAATTTTGCCAATGATTATTATGATTTTATCAAAGGAGCGGACCGAAATCGTAGCATTGCTCCAAAAAGATACGCTTCAAGCGGTGATTTACATCCAAAGAATATTCGCAATGCATCTTATGCAGTGCTACTGCTGAGCTTCCTTACTGGCCTTCTTATCTTATTTAATTCTAAGGGCTCCCTGCATTTAATATGGGTAGGTTGTGCCTGCATTGCTTCAGCCATTTTTTACACCGGAGGCCCAAGGCCAATTGCGTACAATGGTCTGGGCGATGTTTTTGTTGTGTTCTTTTACGGCTTTGTTGCGGTTGAGGTAACTCATTATGTTCTTTTATGTAAGGAGAATATGGCCTGGTCACCTTCATTCGCTGTAAGCTTGGGTATGGGCTTTGCTGTAAATTCAATATTAGTGGTGAATAATTATCGTGACTTTGAAGAAGACAAAGCCAACGGAAAAAGAACAACGATGGTCATTTTCGGTAAAAGATTCGGAGTAATGTTTTATTGCCTGTGTATTGGTATTTCGACGCTTCTATGCCCACTTTTTGACTCTCGAATTTCGCCGGTTTTGATCCTATTGCCTCTGGGTCTTTCCTGCGGCATAAAGTTAAAGAACTTATCTAGCAAGTCAGAGTATGACAAGATGCTGAGGTGGAATGTGATTTTTGTGTCCCTTTATGGCGTACTTGCATGTCTCGGATTATTTTGGGCAAGACCAGTGCCATAACTTATTTAAATGATGCCCACAATCAGTCCTGTTAACCCCGTGATTGATCAAGAATTATTTGGCATGCTAGAACATCGATATAAGCTAACATTCATGTACACACCAAACTTGAACGAATTCGAAGCCTTTTCTCTCAGCAGGTTGTTAACCACTTGTTTTGGTAAAACCGATGAGGAACTTACCGCTTGTATCTTAATTGACTTACCTGATATCGGACTAATGAAAGATTTTGCTTTCATGAATCATGATGGTTTTCAAGTGCAGCAATATGCCAAAAAATATTTTTACGATTCCCTCAATGATGGGGGCTCAGCTGAGGTTGGGTATTCATCTGTAGATTTTTTTGCATTCAAAACCACGGGTGGGAGCAATTTAGACCCCGAGGATGATGCCTCCGATGAAAACGGGAAACACCTTTCACTCGAGAAAGATATTTGTTCCAAGTATGATATTATTTTGGCAATCACTGATTATTCGTTAACTGCTCCGCTTACCGCGATGGCAAAGAAATACAATTTTCGTGGAGCGACTCTTCATGGAGTCAATGATACGATCCTTGGCTCAGGTCTGTCCGTTGACTACCGGAAGATCAGTGAACAAGCAGAAGTCTTTCGAAGTGCCTTAGATAAGGCAGATGCCTTTGAACTGAATTTTGAAGTGTTGGGGGAAACACTTTCCCTGACCATCGATTGTGACCAACAAACTGCTCAAAAAAGCCATGGTCTTTGTCCTTTTGGAAAACCAGATGTGGCTAACTTACCGGCCGGTGAAGTTTATTTTGTGCCAACCAGTGCTAATGGATCCTTTCCCTTCCGCTATTCTGACGGTACCCTTGCCGAAATGGTTGTGTCTGATGGAGCCATTCAAAAAGCGATTTTGATAGAAGGAGATGCATCACTTGTTAGTGAACGCAATCAGCAACTACTTGATGATCCCGCTACCGGGATTATTGGTGAACTAGGTTTTGGTACTCAATTACTCCCTTTTTCGGGCAAGGATATTCAGGACGAGAAAATATTAGGTACTTGCCATGTGGCTACAGGTCGAAGTGATCACCTCGGTGGCAATCTTACGCCAGATTTATTTAATTCCAGGCTAAATGCTTCCCACGACGATATTTTATTTGCTCCTCCAAAAACTCCTGAAATTACGGTTACTTCGGTTGTGATGCTCAAAAATGGCGATACGGTTGAGCTTTTCCGTAATTATACTCCTACAAGTTTCTTACTTTCTCAAATTGACACAGTATATCCGGTTGAGAAATTTGCCGCACCCGCGGGCCAGCCAACTTGACTTTTTTGAGAATTTTTAATGTAGCATAGAGTTATTTCATAAAGGATCCTTTTTTCTTAATCAAAACTCATCATTCTGCACCCTAAAAGCTTTGCAAATATAAGTTTTTTGATTGATTGTTGTGTATGCAATTAATCCGGATATTCTACCGTTCATTATGGTTATCCGTTTTGCCTATTTTTACTCTCGGACCAGCAATCGTTTGCGGTCAGGATGACTCTTTTTCAATAGGCTTTACAGTTGGTGGTGGAGATTCCAATGCGCCCTTTTATACCTTTACCGATCCAAACGGCTTAGTTACAGATTTTCTGAGTCGTCCTCTTTACCGAGGAGAGACCTATAATTTTACCGCTAACAGTATATCGGAATCCCATCCATTCATGATTGGGGAGAATTATGGGGATATCACATCTGATCTGGTTGTAGGGGGTCCTCTTACTGGATCAGGGGATACTCTTCAAGTGACTATACCATTGGATTTTGAGGGTTCCCTGTATTATTTCTGCACTAGTCATGAGGACATGATTCAAGAATTCACTGTCCTTTCGCCTTCAGCCAGCTACGAAGTAATTGATTTAAACTGGAGCGATGCAGATCAAGCCTTTCAAAGAGGTGAAGATAATTTCCCGCAAATCCGTCTCTTTTCAAACTGTTATTATAATTTCACGAACCATTCAAATCAAAGGTTGGTTATTAGTACTGACCTTGACAGCACCTTGTTGTCTGGCTCCTCTGTTTTTAATAACGCCAGTACCGGACCTGAAGCCTACCTTCTATTTACCCCGAAACTTGAAGGATCTGAACAAGAGAACTTCTATTATTACAACTCCGCCTCTAATGCAAACCACGGGGTGCTTCAGGTCATTCCTTATCAGAGCTTTACCTTACTTGAGTCGCAGGACCCACAACTGGAAGCAAGATTTGGCTACGCCCTTTCTGTTAACTCAGTGAATCAACTTATTATTGGTGCATACGGCGAGGATTCCCTCACCGGGAAAGCTTATGTTTATAATC
The DNA here is from genome assembly GCA_965661905.1 of Opitutales bacterium. Classification (GTDB taxonomy): domain Bacteria; phylum Verrucomicrobiota; class Verrucomicrobiia; order Opitutales; family Seribacteraceae; genus Seribacter. The sequence continues at coordinate 55,099 of CBFIFQ010000001.1, read as the reverse complement.
AATTAGATGATTTGTCTTACTCACTTTACCAAGAAATAACTCCTCCCCTCGATCATCAAACTGAAAATATGAAATTTGGTGCATCCGTGGCATGCTTTGATGAATACCTGGCTGTTTCCGCTCCCGATTCTGAAAGCTTAGAAGGGTCTGTTTTCTTTTATCAGAAGGATGAAGATGAACAATATGCCTTGGTCGAGAAAATAGTCGGCAATAACCCTGCCACACTTGATACTTTTGGGTTTAGTTTGAGTATGTCCGAGCAATGGTTGGCAGTTAGTTCTACCCAGTATGGAAGCGATAAGGGTAAAGTTTCACTCTTTGAAATTGATAGTGGGCTCACATTCCATTCAAACCTTCAGGCAGAAGATGGTGTGATCAATGATAACTTTGGGTACGATCTTGATCTTAAAGATAATATAATTGTGATCGGTGCGCCTGGGGCAGGGGATACAATCAATGGTACTGATTCTGGAGTTGCTTATGTTTTTGGTTTGGATGAATCTGGAGATTGGGTCCAGTCTCAACAAATCGCCCCATCCTCTCTCTCAGCTGGGGACCGTTTTGGTTCATCTGTGCGTATATCTGAAAATTTTATTTTTATCGGTGCGGTTAAGGGAGATGATACTGGGGTCGATACTGGGGTAGTTTATATATTTGAACAATTTGATGAAGTTTGGACTGAGGTGGCTGTGGTTTCCCCTCCCACAAGTACAGCGGATCAGCTTTTCTCTACCGACCTTGAATCAAGCGGCGATTTATTAATTTCGAGTTCTCCCGGGGCAGGGTCTCATGGGTTGGTCTATGTTTATGGAAACCTTGAAGGTTCAAATGACTGGGATCTTATCTCTACTCTTGATTTAAACCAGTCTACCGTAGTCGCTGGGTCAAGTACCCATTCACCGCTTGCTGCGAGAGAAGGGATGATTATAGTCGGTTCTCCTGAGGAGAGCAGTTCAGCCGCTGCAAGTGGTGGGATTCAAGCTTTTCACAACCCAAGTTGGTCAAGTGCTACGGTGAAACCAAGCCTTCCTCCTCTTTGGGACATCGATTCAGAAAATAATTTCTCCATTCTGGAAGACTCCTCAGTCCTGACCTACGATTTTAACGCAAGTCACCCTTTTGATTATCCGATCACCTGGTCTTTGGCAGCTGACTCGACTTTACTAGGTGATGGAGTGATTAATGAAGTCACAGGATTCTTTGAGTTCTCTCCTTTTGATAATGAATCAGGCACACAGAATTATGTTATTACCAGTACAGTGGGGGAATTATCTTCGGATCAAACGATTGAAATTACGATCTCTCCGGTGAATGATACACCGGAGTTTATTAATGTAGACACGCCATTGCACACACTGCCGGTTGCCATGGTCGGGGAAATGTTTACTTTTTCCTTGAGCGTTGAAGATGTAGATAGTGATTTGCTGAATGTCAGTCTTAAGGCAGGCGACCAGTTCCCGGGTGGACTCACCTTAGTTGAAGGAAGTCAAACTGGAGAGTACATAATAACCGGCACTCCATCGGGAGAATCCTTGAGCTTTACCAATGGCGTCTATGAACACTCTTTTTCATTAATTTGTGACGATAGTTCCGGGAGTACTCCAGCTGAGCAAATGTTTAGTCTGCTCATATATCCCCGCAATGAACCACCTGTGGTTACCTTCAATGGTCTAGAAGCCTCGACTGTTACCCTAGAACTCACCGAAGACTTTGAGGAACAGGATTGGCTGACTGCAATACAATCGCTGGATATTTATGACCCTGATGGTGACGGTCTCAACTTCACTTTACTGCAAGCCCCAAGTGACGGAACTGTGGCTTTAGAAAATCAAGTTTTAGATCCACGCGAACACATAATTTTCATCCCGTTATCTCATGCTCATGGCGAAAGGTCATTTCAGGTTCGCATAACAGACGATGATGCAAATTTTCCTAAGTTTACAGATCTCACTGTAGTGATTGATATAGAGGGTGTAAACGATGCACCCACCTTACTATCTCCAGTGCCATCAAGCTTTGCAAATGAAGGTGTTTTATATTCACATGTTTTTGAGGTTTTTGACCCTGATGAAAATGATAATTTTGCCATCAAAGTTGATGGCTTACCCAGTTGGTTGAGCCTGAGCGATGACAATCTGTCTATGACAGGAACACCGTCATGGGAGGACTATAATGATGGAATAGCGAGCACCATATTCGTTACCCTTGAAGACGACTATGGCAACAGGGTAGAGCAATCTTATTTTGTAAGTGTTATACCTGCTAATTATCCTCCGCTCATAAGTGGCAATGAAAGCCGAATTTATTACATAGATGAAGATCAAAACCCTATTTCCTGGCCAAGTATTCTTCTCACTGCCTCTGATCCCGATGAAACCGTAACTAGCTTTGCATGGTCTATATTTTATCAACCGTCCAATGGCTCAGTAGAACTTGTAGCTGATGGCGAGAGTGTCACTGTTTTATATACGCCAGATGGTAATTTTTCTGGGATTGATAATTTCTCCGTGCTGGTTTCAGAGCAAAATGATGAGAATGCAAAGGATTCGGTTTCTTTCACCGTAGTGGTCAACAGCATCGAAGATGATCCTGTTTTTAAAAGTATTCCTCATTATTCCGACGCTGTAGTTGAGTACCCATGGGAATATAAAATAGTCACTGAAGATGGTGATGTTGGGCAAGCCCTCACACTTTCGATTGATAGCACCATACCAGCCTGGTTATCCGTTGTGGAATCTCAAAATGGAAAGGCGATTCTCCGAGGTATTCCTCCTGCAGGAGTGGAGGGGGAGTATCCTGTTGAGCTTAGCGTTCGTGATGACAATAACAATATTGCCAGTCAATCATTCATCCTGGGAGTTTTGAGTGAGAATACACCTCCTATGCTCACCTTTCCTTCTGAAAATAGGCTCTACATTAAAGAAGATGAAATTTGGAGAAGTCAGGGTGAGCGGATTATTGACCCGGATAAGCAAAAAATATCTGCTTTATTTGAGGTTGAACCAAAGCATGGAGACCTTCAGGTTACAATAAACTTAGAAAAAGAACTAGAGATTCAATATATGCCAGACGGCAATTACAGTGGTGCCGATGATTTCTCTATTATTTTCACTGATGGAATAAATACAGATCAGGCTTCCTTTGAGGTTGTAATCGAAACTTTAGACGATGCTCCTGTATTTAGTAATTTACCTTCAAGTATTACCATTTCGGATGATGATGACTTAAATGTGACTTTTAATGTTTTAGATGGTGATTCACTTGTAGGTATGAAATTTAATGCCTCCAATGTCCCGGATTGGGTTATTATTGATGACACCGCTTTGTCTCGTGGAATTATCAAAATTTCGGGAAACCCATCACATAATGATGAAGGACAGGTTATTGTTACTTTTTCCGCAGAAGACGAGACCCAGCTCAGTAATTCTCAGGATTTGCAGATCAATGTAATTGTACATAACGCCCCACCATCTGTTGAGAATAGTGAGTATCATATTTCCATGACAGAGGATCTCCCTGAGACCTGGGTTCCTATCTCATTCTCAGCTTCGGACGACCATACATTGCCTGAAGATCTCATCTGGGGCATTGCATTAAGCCCATCCGGGGGAGAGGCCTCTATCGAGCCAGATGGCAGTGATTTAATTTATCAGCCAGATTCTAACTTTTCAGGTGAAGATTTGTTTATTATTGAAGTGACAGATTCTGGCGGAGCTCTTGGCTCTCCCCCCAAGAGCTCTTTGATCGAAATAAAAGTGGATGTAGAGAATACAAGCGATGAGCCTGTTTTTATATCTTCTCCTCCAAGCGATAAGGATGACCTTATTTCATGGAATGATGAAAGTCCTTATCATTATCAGGTTCAAGCTTATGACGCCGATGGTGTGGCCCCTACGATTTCATGTGTCAGCTCTTTACCCAGTTGGTTGAAATTTACACTGGGCGAGAACGGGACTGCAATACTTTCTGGTTTAGCATCCCCCTCTGATATAGGTCGTTATCAAATTGCATTTGAAGCAACAGACGGATCAACAATCGTTGAGCAGGTCTTTGACCTTGTAATTCGTGTAGATAATTATCCTCCAGTTTTTTACTCAACCTTGAGTAATTCCCCTATAAAAAAAGTACGGATTTTCATGGATGAAGATGGAGATGGTGCTCGAGGGTGGAATCCACCGACAAATTATGGGTGTTACGACCCTGACCCCAATGAATTCAGCAAAGAGATTTCATGGGCCGTAGGCAAAGCACCGGTAAGCGGCAGTGACCTATTGGTGAAAGGAGATGGTCTACGACCCGTTAATTTTACTTACAACCCTAAACCAAACCTCAACGGATATGATGAATTTACTTTAGAAGCATCAGACGGAATAAGAAAAGCCGAACTGAAGATTGAAGTATATCTTAGATCTATCCCGGATAACCCTTATTTTGTAAAGCCCACATCAACCTTTTTTCAGTTTCAGCAAGGAGACCAATTTAATATTGAAATTTTGGCTCAGGACGATGATTCGGCCGATTTGAGTTACAAGCTGTTTTTACCTACTTGGCTTGACCCGGGGTTTGCAAATATCAAGCTACTGGAGAATGAAGAAGGAGCAATCCTTTCAGGGTTATTTCCGGAGGAAGGTGTAGGGAGAACTATTCCTGTTTCAATTTCTGCCGTCGATGAAGGTGGAGCATTTGATATGACCCATTTTAGTCTGGAAGTTAATGGCTCAAACCGAAGCCCCATCATTCAAACGGGTGATGAAATGTCTATGGTTTTTTCGCATAGTGGAGAAATTCTTTCTGGTAATCTCAATCAACTTACCGCCATTGATCCCGATGGAGATCTTCTCACTTGGGAGATTAAACCGAGTAATAAGCCAAAGTACGGAGAGGTTTCAATCCTGGCAACCTATGGAGTCGTTGACAGCTTAACCTATCATCCTGACTTCATAGGAGCTGGGACTGATTCTTTTACTCTTTTTGTTACGGATGGTAAAAAAACCGATGAGGTCTTAATTAATGCGATTATTGTTGAGGGCAATGAAGCCCCTGTAATAAGCGGTGACGATAACATTTCCATTGAGCCAAATGATACCCTGGCTGTTGATTTTTCAATTATTCATTCTGGCAGCGGCATCACCAGTCTTCTGACGAGTGGTCCAGACTGGTTAAAGCTAGAAGTGATTTCCGCAGAGAAAATTCGTCTTACAGGCAATGTGCCTGACAATCTTTCGGGAGTTTATGGCGTTACTTTTAAAGTTACATCATCAAACGGAGTCTCAGCTTCAAAGAATGTTTCAGTTAATGTTACAAGTAAAGTTCCACCTGAAATTCATTTGCTGGGCGAGAAGCTTATTCAGCTAAATACGGGGCAGGGCTACAGCGAGCCTGGGTATTATGCATTAGACCATAGAGGGGGTGACCTTACTGAGAATGTTACGGTCTCCCCAGAAGTTGATTATGAAAAAGAGGGGTTTACCACGCTGACCTATGAAGTTTCTGATGCCCAAGGCAATACCGCAAAAGACTTTAGGTTTCTAAAAATTTATGATGAGTCGCCTCTCGAATTCGCGCATGCATCCTACTTAGACTCTGCCACCCAACTTCATGCATTGCTATCTGGCACGGAAACTTTTTTCTTAGCTGGAAGATTAACTCAAAGCATCCATTTATTGGATGCATCCTTAAAGGTTGAACAAGTTGAGTTACCTGGCAATAAATTATTCATTGGTGAGCTTGATGCTACTTCCAAAACATGGCCATGGATCATAGAACTGGAGGGTAAGAATGTTAAAATTAACAGGCTAAACCAAAAAAGTGGGTATCTATATGCAGCAGGAGTCTTTTCTGAAAACCTCAAGGTCGCCGATAAGTCTACAGCTAGCAACAGTCCTCATTCCACATTTCTCATCAAAATAACAACTTCGGGTGATTTATTGTGGGTGAAGACTTTCCATTCAAACAACGAAACAGAAGATTTACATATTGATACTTCCGATGATCACGAGATACTTTTAGGAGGAAGTTTTCGAGGAGAGTTGTACATTGACGAGAGCATTACATATGAGTCTTATGATGATGCTTCAGATATTTTCATGCTTCGCTTAAGTCCATCTGGTGATATCCTGCATCATACCAAGTTTGGGCGCAGTGGAAGCAATATTTTAAGTGATATTTCCTTCAGTCAACATGGTGCTATTATCGCATGCAATGTATTGAAGGTGGGGAGTAAACCTTACGGCTTAGCTCTGGGACTGAACTCGCACCTGGACATAGAATATTCCATAAGCTTTGAGTCTAGTAACTTTAGTCAATGTAAGAACCTAACTGTTGATGGGACCAACCTTTACCTGAGTTGTGACTATTCTCAATCGTTAAGAATCAAAACCGGTGGTGACTATGTTAAAAACACAGAAGAAGTAATTGCCGTAAGTGAAGAAAATTCATCTTTGATCTTAAAGCTTTCTTCAGATTTAAACATTTTATGGCAAAACGACTTGGGCCCTGGGATAAACCTTTCTACCGATTCTATTAGAGTTACTCCTTTTGGCAACATAATGGCTTTGGTAAGCTATACCCAGGAGCCTGATATGCTAAGCGGAGGAGAAGAAAATAGCCCCAAAGATCATTCAATTTTAAAACTCCAACAGATGAATGGCGATGTTATTTGGCAAAAAGATATTTTGGGCGATGGAGATGAAGGCAACGCGACTCTACTGATGAATCGTTATGGCACAACCGCTCTAAAAATTACTTCGGAACAGGGGCTGATTATAGATTCTTATGACTTAACTCAAACCCAGCCCAACGAATCGCTTCTCATTAAATTTGAAAGTAGACCACCTGTTCAATTTAAGGAAATCAATGACTTACTATTGCTCGGAGGAGAATTTTTCTCTAAGGAAATTTCTTTAGTCAATAGAAATTTTGCAGAATTTAGGTTGGTCAACGCACCAGATTACCTAACTCTTCAAAATGAAGGTGACGGAAAGGCAACTATTTTTGGTGTAATACCAAACCGTGAGGACAGGGGCACGATCGTTGTTCAATCTTTTGATCTCGATGGGGCCAGTTCACAAGTAAGTATTGATTATCAAATTAAGAAAAATAATGCTCTGAATTATTCAGGTCAGATCCCTGACTTCCATTCGACAAGAAGTATCAAGGGAAATGGTAAGATTATTGAGATTATAGAATTAGATCACCAAGCAAAACTTATCGCCGGAAATGCGATTTCAGCTATCTCTTATCAGGGGGTTGAAATCCAAAAAACTGGAATTAGGTATGGATTCATTTTACTAACCGATTCGAACTTAAGCCTAACTCATATGATAGCAATTAATTCTTCCAGTGAAGCTGCCATTAGTTCCGTCACCCAAAGTTCAACAGGGGAAATAATGATTTGCGGTACATTCAGAAATGATCTTTCCATAAACAACCAGAATTATGTGGGTTCTGATGGGTACAATGTCTTTGTTGCCGAATTATCATTAAATGGCGAAATAAAGCTTCTGGAAATTCTCAGTTCAGATGAGGACCTTTTATCTCTATCGGTTGTGGGCAGTAAAGAGTCCTTTACCGTTTCAGGGCAAATGTGGGGAGCATACAATCGTGGGGGCAGCAATCCATTATTTCCCCGTGGTCTCCAGGACGGTTTTTTGGCTCAATTTTCTAGCAATCAATTGCAAAGCTTTCGGCCGATTGGCGGTACTTACATGGATCAAATAACAGGTCATGTTTCACTTGGTAATCAGATAGTTATTTCGGGGAATTTTGACAGAGAATTCAACTGGGGGAATGAAGTCTATTATAATGACGGGAAGGCATCTTTCATTTCAAAGATCAATGGCAACGGTTTGGAAGGTGAAATCACGATATTATCTGGTAGTGGTGCCGTAAGGAGTAATTGCTTGTTACACAATTCAGTAGATAACAAATTCTACTTAGCGGGTGAGTTTGATGGCTCCATTTCAGTTGGAGATCATGAAGTCGTTTCTACTTCAGGACTAGACATATTTGTTGCCAGCTTTAACCAAGATCTTACTTGCGAATCTCTTTCAGGGTATGGCGGGGAAGGTACTGACCGGTTGACAGATTTCAAAATTAGTAAGGATGGTTACTTATTCCTCTCCGCAACTTTTTCAAAAAGGTTCAATCCATTGAATTCATTGGAGACAGACAGTGCAGGACCCGGCACTTATCTCGCAAAGCTAGAACCGAGTACTTTGCATATCCATGATTCTTTTATCCCCACTGAGCTCGGAGTTCAAAAAATAGACACAATAAGCCCAATTCGTGAAAACAATATCCTCTTTGCCTACTCCGATGATCTCTCTTTAAGTGAAAGAGTCATTACTCTTGCGAGCCTAGGACCCCCACTCAATCAACCAGGTATGTCTCCGCAGTTACCACAGGCCATTTCTTCAAACTCTTTCTTTACTTTCCCTTTTAAAACAGGGCCTTGGATGCACGATAGTATAATTGCCGAGCAAAACTCAAGTCTGCCTGACTGGATCCATTTGCGTATAAATGAAGATGGGTCAGGAAGCCTTTCTGGCCAACCTCCTTACAGCCTCCAGGATATTATCTATAATGTAAGCTTTGTGCTAACTAATGAGAGGGGGGAAGTGTTCAGCTTAAATCATCCATTAATGGTTAAGAATAGTTCAGTATTTAAGCCTAGAGTATTACTTAAAAATGAATATGCCTTTGAGCAATATGAAGATATTGAGATATTGGTCCATTCGTTTGATCCTGATGGCGAAACATTTGTGGTTCAGCCTAACCTGCCAGACTGGCTAACCTTCAGTAAGAGTGAGGCCAATAAGTTGGTCATCTCAGGTACAGCCTACCCAGATAAAATCGGTACTCACCCAATATCAATACTCGCGGTTGATAGTTCAGGGCTCAAAACCGAAGAATCCAGTGAAATTATCATCAAACCATACCTCGGAGAAAATACAACAGATGCTGTTGAGTTGCCCGGCGGTTGGAGCCGTGGCTGGATAGGAGACTTTATAACTACTGCTTCGGGGTGGTCCTTTCATACGACTTGGGGTTGGGTGTGGCTTTACCCGGAAAAAAATACTAATGGACTCTGGTTTAAAAGTAATAAAGGCCCCTGGTATTGGACTAATCCAACTTATTGGAATGCGGAGAATAACGAAGGGTATCTATACAGCAATAGTGACAGCAAATGGCTGTACTGCCGGCAACAAGTACAAGGGCAGGGGGCAAAGTATGATTACGAATTAAAGGAATGGAGTCTGTTTCCCTAGGAAACTAAATGGTTTTGGGCTATCAATTTACCTGGCAGGGCCGCACAAAGTTTTTTGTAAATAGACTGCAGGTCAAGGGAGTGTTCTTTTCTGAGTTGAGTAACCGAACTTCCGTGAGAAATAAATTTGTCGGGCCAACCAAACCTAAGAACATCTGAGTCTGACTTGAGGTCATTCAGGAAATCAACAACCGATGAACCAAACCCGCCTCGCAAAACACCATCTTCCATCGTGGCAATTAACTTGTATTTTTTTCCATGTTCGGAAAGCAAGCCTGCGTCCAAAGGTTTGATAAACCTGGCGTTTACAATGGTGAATTTTTTGCCATATTCATCGTTAATCAATTGATTGATTGATAGGGCTTCGGCAACAAAGTCACCAATCGCCCAGATCGCCCCTAAAGTCCCCTCCTCGATAACTTCAGCTTTCCCAATGTCCAGCGAATTAGGAGAAGGGGAAATTGGCACACCAAGAGCAGTTCCTCGTGGATAACGGATGAAAGATGGGCCATCATGATTAATGGAAGTGTAGAGCATGTCCTGCAATTCGTCTTCGTGGCGAGGTTGCATAATTACTGCATTAGGGACGCAACTTAAATAGGAAATATCAAACAGCCCATGGTGAGTAGGGCCATCGTTCGGTGATAAACCAGCCCGATCAAGGCAAAAAGTGACGGGTAAATTTTGCAAGCAAACATCATGCACGATCGGATCAAAGGCACGCTGGAGAAAAGTTGAATAAATTCCACAGACGGGGCGAAGTCCTTTACAAGCCATACCTGCCGCAAGTAAGACTGCATGTTCTTCGGCAATGCCAACATCAAAGAATCGCCCCGGGAAGTTCTCCTGGAAAGAGTCCAAGCCAGTTCCACTTGGCATCGCAGCGGTGATACCCACCACACGGTCATCACTGGTTGCAATCAAAGAAAGTGCATTACCAAAAACATCTTGGTATTTGGGGGGAGAACCTGCAGGTGAACTTACCATTACGCCCGAATCCTTATCGAATGGCCCGGAACCATGCCATTTCTCCGGCTCTTTGAGTGCAACAGGATAGCCCCGACCTTTCTCGGTCAAGATATGCAATACGATGGGTTCATCGGACTGTTTTGCGAATTCAAAAAAATGAACGAGGGAATCTATGTCGTGGCCATCAATCGGGCCGAGATATCGAATGCCAAGTTTTTCAAAAATACTGGAAGGGGCCAATAATTCTTTTGTGTCACGCTTCGCCTTGGAAACGAATTTCATTAAAGATTTTCCGCCGGGCATAGCAGATAGAAAAGCCTCTGCGTCTTTGTGGAATTTATTGTAAATGGGATTCGCTATTAACTCGTTGAAGTACCTTGAGAAGGCACCAACATTTTTGGCAATAGACCACTCATTATCATTGAGTACAAGGATGAACTTCTTGGTCGAACAGGCGATGTTGTTGAGTGCTTCCAAGGTAATACCACAAGTGAAAGCAGCATCCCCTGCGATAGCCACAACATGCTCGTCCCCTTTATTTAAATCTCTGGCCATACACATTCCCAATGCAGCTGAGAGTGCGGTTCCTGCGTGGCCAGCCCCATAAGCGTCATGTTCGCTTTCGTCCCTAGATAAAAAGCCACTGTATCCGTCAGTATTCCGGATTTTATCAAAACGCTCATCGATTCGTCCTGTCAGTAGCTTGTGCACATAACCCTGATGGGAAACATCCCAGCAAAAAGAATCGCGAGGAGATTCAAATGCTAAGTGTAATGCAATGGTAAGCTCGACTACGCCTAAATTGGGGCCAACATGGCCACCATTAATGGAAGTAGCGTGAATAATGCGCTCTCGGATTTCGCTTGAGAGTAGCTCGAGTTGAGAAGAGTTGAAACCCTTGAGGTCAGCCGGCGATTTTAAGGATTCTAAGAGAGGGCTATTTATCATCTAAAGTTTCATCCGGGAGAATGAGTTTCGATTTATTTACTTCTTTGAGGGTTAGCTCGGCCGACTCAACTTTAGCCCTGCAGTATTTTAATAACTCAACACCTTCTTTGTACTTTTTAACTAAGTCGTTTAACTCAACATCTCCATCCTCTAATCCTAGGACAATACTTTCTAATGATTGAATTGCGCTCTCGAAGGATTGCTTGCCTTGCTCAGTAATTGGCTGATCGGAAACTGTCATCGAAGAACATACTAGTATATCTTCAACTTAAATCAATCTTCGAAACATTTCTATTGCGTTCGACAAAACCCTAACGATCTTGATAATGCGTGCCATGTCCAACCTTCAGATCACTATTATCGCGGCCGCTTTTTTGCAACTCATTTGCCAACTCATACTCAAGTGGAAAAATGAATCAAAAATTAAGAGTATGAAGTCCAAACCTCCCCAAGGAGTGTCCAGTATTATGGATGGCGAAACTTGGGGTAAGACGTCTAGCTATTCATTGGTTAAATCCCGCTTTTCAAACCTAGAGGAAATCATTGGATTCCTTGTTTTTGTTCCTGTTTTCTTAGTGCTTATGCCTTGGTATTTTCAGGAGTTTAACACATCTGCTCAAGCTAGTGTTTGGGCAAGTGCCTTTTTTACATGTATATTCCTTTTTCTTCTTCAAATTCCAGCATTGCCTTTGGATTGGTATAATCAATTCGTTATTGAGGTAAAATATGGTTTCAATAAATCCACAAAAAAACTCTGGGTAACGGATAAGATTAAGGGAGTAATTATTGGTTTTATTCTTGGTTTCTTAATATTGTCTCTTCTCATTTTTTTATATCGCCAGCTTTCGACTATATTTCCAGTTTTTTGGTGGGTTCTCTCTTTTCTTATATTTTTCTTTATCCAGCTTGTGATGATGGTCCTTTGGCCCAAGCTAATTCTTCCTTTATTTAACAAGCTTAGCCCCCTGGAAGATGGGGAACTTAAGGATAGGCTGATTTCTCTTGCAGAGAGAAGTGGTTTTCATGCCCATACCATTGAAGTCATAGATGGAAGCAAAAGGTCTGGTCATTCCAATGCCTTTTTTACCGGCTTTGGTAAGTTTCGAAGGATTGTTTTGTATGACACCTTGATTGAGCAAATGAAACCGGAAGAAATTGAGGCGGTCTTAGCTCATGAAGTGGGTCATTACATAAAAGGTCATATCCCCAAAAAACTTATTTTATCATTTATTACAGGTTTACTCATGTTTGGTTTTATTGCCTACGCCTTATCAAGCCCCTGGATTTACAAATCGGTGCAATTTCCAACTGAGCTGCACGGTTCTTTATCTTCAGTTATAGTACTTTTCTCATTGAGTTTGGGTTTCCTGACTTATTGGTTCAGCCCGATAAGCAATATCCTGTCCAGAAAGCATGAGTACGAAGCGGATAATTTTGCAAAAGAAATCATGGGGGATCCCATGCCCCTAGTTCACGCACTACGAAAACTTTACAAGGAAAATTTAACTTACCCACTTCCCCATAAGTGGATTTCTGCTTTTCACTACTCTCACCCCACAATTCTTGAGAGAGAAGCTGCCTTACATTCTTAGGGGGATATTCCTCTTCGTTTTATCACCCTGTAATAATAGTACTTGTGAGATAAGAGACTGCTTATTACACCAAATAAGTTCATGATCAAATCTCCAAGTGAAGGGAATCGGTTCGGAATAAAAAACTGCATTAATTCATTTCCAATGGCGTATCCTATGGTTAAGGAAACGAGGCTGACTGTAGACTTTAAGGACTCACTTGAGATTGGCCCGTTGCACCGTGCCCAAAGCCAGGTGAAAACAAAAAATAAAGGAAAGTGACTTAGGTCCTGAAGCCAGAAAGGGTAGTCAAAAACTTCTTGGGAAAGTAGCACGAGTAATGTGTTTGCATTTGCATGCTCTAAGTAATCAGGTTGAGGAATCCCTGTTAAAGCCTGCAGAAAAAAAGTGTACAGAATCGCAACAATATAACCTACCTGATTGCTAGAGATTGCGATCTTGACCGAAAATGTTTTGATGGCATTTATGATATCATTATTATGATGAGTTATAACGCTTCAAACAATTCAAATGCCAATATACGAGTTTTATTCTCCATCAACCGGTAAGATTTATTCTTTTTTTGCCCGTTCATTATCATTTGCAGACAGGGTTCCTTATTGCCCAGATGGCAAAAAGCATAAAATGAAAAAATTACTTTCTGCTTTTTCCATAACCGGGAATTCTGACGACGCCGAAAGCCAAGATAATGGAGACAGTGATTCTGACAACGCAAACCCATTTGATGGTTTAGACCCAAAAAAAGCCAATGCGGTAATGCAGGAGCTGGAAAATTCTATGAAAGGAATGGATGACGATAACCCAGACCCGAAGCAAATGGGTTCCCTAATGAGAAAAATGTGTGATTTGACCGGGGAAAAAATGGACCAGCAAATGGAGGAAGTTGTGCGAAAACTCGAGGAGGGAGTTGACCCAGATATTTTAGAAGACCAAATGGGTGATTTTACCGATGGTACTGATTCAAATACTGAAGAAAAGGAAAGCCGGTCCGGCGTGAAGGCCAAAAAAAACAAGCCAAAAAAACTAACCCGGGATCCACAGCTCTACGAGTTTGCCGATTTCGTTTAATTACTATGACGCTTTTTTTTCGCCTATCTATATGCTCCTATGCTGTCTTTCTGGTGAATTGTGAGAACCAAAATGAGGGCAGTGGGCTGACGGATAATCCTTCTGCGTGGGTTGGCACCGAAAGTGAGTTTGCGGATCAATTTGAATTGGAAACAGATTTAAATGATTCGATAACCTTAATAAATGCTAAGACAAAAAAGAAATTTGAAGGCCTTCTTGTGACTAAAGACCTGAATGCCTCCAAGGAAAAGCGTTACCTCGATGGTAAACTTAATGGTCTAAGCATATTTAGCTCAAAGGATGGCTCGAGGGTCGAGGCTCACTATCAAAACGGGATTCTCCACGGAGAAATGATTATGTATGACAAGGATAACAGGATACGCTCCAGGATAAACTACAACAAGGGTGTGGTGACCCCAGTAATTGAATAATTATTTACGAGACTGCCTTTTTTTTGAGAATTCTCGGCTCGCTCTTTTAGCAGTTTTAACATTCCTTTCACTATCTTCGTCTAGCAAAGCAAAAGGAATAAAAAGATAAAATACAGATCCATGTCCGGGAGTTGATGTGAAACCAATCTCGCCATTGTGATCTTCAATGAAAAGCTTGGAATTGTAGAGCCCAAAACCAGATCCACTTGCAGATTCTTTAGTGGTAAAGAAAGGATCAAATAAATACTCAGCAATCTCAGCCGAAACACCGCACCCATTATCACTAAAGGATATCTCTGCCCCCCTGACTGAAGCTACTCTTTCGCCGCCCCATGCCCCTTTCATCATACGGTCTCCCTTCTTCACCATGCGGGCAATGATTTTAATTTTCCCATTTCGGGGGATTGCATCACGGGCATTAATTGCCAAGTTTAAAACAACCTGCCTGAATCCAGTCTCTTCAAGGAAGACAGGAAGTGGTTCTTTCCCGAAATCAGTCTTAATTTTAGCACTTCGAGGAATAATGATCTGAATTAAATCCATTTGATCCTTCAGCAGTAATCGAATGTCGTGGATCGCTCGGGTTGCAGGTTTTTCCCGATGTAAATCGATAATCCTTCTGACCAACTTCTGGGCTTGCATGGTGCTTTTACGAATTTGACCCAGGCCATTTGCCATGGGGTCATCTTTTTCAACCATGCCATGATAGAGTTCTGATATGGAATAAATACCAGCCATCAGATTGCTGAAGTCATGAACCAATCCATTGGTCAATGTTGCCAACCCTTCTCTCCAGACAGAATTGGAAACACGGTGTTCCGCGATTGCTTGCCGTGTAATGTCAATGAAAACTCCATCATACCCAAGTAATCGGTTCGTTGCCGTCAAGATCGGGGTCCTGACATCTAAGAGATAGATTAACTGCCCAGTAGGGGGAAGTTCTACCCGGTAACTAAAGCTAAATGTTTCGGGTTTTTGCGAGTGAGTGGAAAGCATATGATGAAAGTGCTCCCGATCTTGCTCGAAAATCTTACTAACAAATAAACCTCCATTTCTAGAAAACTCCTTATGTTCTTTCGGGAAAAGCTTTTGAATACCTCTTGAAAGATAGCTGAAAGTCAGGTCCGGTCGTTGGGTGAAAAAGATACCCGGGAAATTACTAATATAATCCGATAATCGGCTCTCAGCCTTCTGTAATCTTATTAAAGTATTGGCTAAGGCACGTGGGTCATTCATCAGGTCACCCATAAACGCTTTTTTTAAATCTTCATGAGGTGCGAGGGCAGGGGACAAAGATATGACGGTATGATCAGGAGAGCTCAAACAGGTTAAGTGTACCCCAAGTGATGAGCTTCCGTCATGGCTTTCAAAAGGCAGGAAGCCCTCAAAGTTTTTTTCCTTCAAGCCATTCTTTACAATTCCACTCCAAGAATGATTAAGGGATGTAATCAATGCCTGAAATGAATGATTTATCAGTTCCTGTGTGCTTCTGCCAACCCAGGACGCAAAAGATTCTGAGCAGTTTAAAATTTTTCCCTTCGGACAAAGCCAGATTTGGCAATTCTCAAAATTTGGAGATTTCATGTATGAACCATTCATCATTCATCAAAAAAAAAATCAGACAATAAAATTAGACTTAAAAAGAGGGAAAGGGAAAAAATTACCTAGCAAATTACCCTTTTACCTGTAAAAATTGATTTCGAATTACTTAATCCGCTGTTAATTCACCTAAGAATGTCGACATTTTTTGGCGCAATCCTTGCATTGTTTGCCACAAATGGCTGTAATTTTAGACAATCTTTATTCACAGGAAAACTATTTGGTTTCCAAGAAACTACTTGATGCTACCCACCTTCGTCATGAGGCGTTATCCAACAATTTAGCAAATGTTGAAACCCCAGGCTTCAAGCGTCGCGATTTACCTAAAACTTTTTCAGTCGAACTTAGGAGAGCAGTTGATCGCAAGGATTTTAGCAGGGTTAAATCTCTTCTCCCCAGAAGCCTTGAGGACAGGCAGGCAAAACCGGTTCGCATGGATGGGAACACCGTGCAGCTTGATGAAGAAATGCTAGCCATGAATCGCAATGCACTCAACTATGAGTATCTCAGCGGTGCGGTCGGAGGCTCGATCAAGGAACTTAACCTAGCTATCAGAGGGAGGGTGTAACTTATGACTATGAATCTCATTCCGGGGATTGAGTCGACGGGCAGTGCCTTGTCAGCCGAAAAAATCCGCCTTGAAATTATTGCCCAAAATATCGCTAACTCCAATACCACACAAGATGCCGATGGTAATGTTTATCAAAGAAAAGAAGTCGCCTTTGAGGAATACATCAAGACTCCTGAGAGAAGAACACCCGGCTACGTGGATGAAAACCTCTATCAGGGGGTACGGGTTGTGGATGTCTATGACGATCAAACGCCTGGCCGCATGATCTACAACCCTGGTCATCCTCACGCCAATGAAGATGGTATGGTTGAGATGCCAAATGTCGATGTTTCCAGGGAAATGATCGACTTAATTAGTGCTTCTAGAGCATACGAGGCAAACTTAACCGTGGTTAAAACTTCGCGCAGGATGGCCCAACAAGCTCTTGCCATCGGCAAATAATTTTTATTCTTATGGACGCAATAACCAGCTTACCAAGTTTGACTGATCTTCTTAGTCAAAACCCCAATCTTCAACCCAATGTACAGGCCAACCGATTTGCCCAAAATGCTGAGCTTTCTCAGCTCAATAACATACCTGGGCAGGCACTTACCAATGGTGTCCAACCCATTACGATTGATAAAACATCTTCTACGGAAAGAGTTACGGCACCAGGCTTTGCTCAAATGTTTGAAGATTTTGTCAAAGGGGTAGATCAGAAGAAAAAGATTTCCAAGCAAGAGACCCAAGATTTAATTCTGGGTCGTTCTGACAACATTCACGAAGCGGTTGTTAAATCTCAGGAGGCAGGGGTTGCATTCAATCTGATGATCGAAGTTCGGAATAAGCTTGTTGATTCCTACAAAGAGCTCATGAGAATGCAAGTATAGGGTCATTGAATGAAAGAAAGATTTGAAAAATTAAATGAGCTGTGGAGCCAGCTTCCAGCTTCAAGGAAGTTGGGTTTAAGTGCCGCCCTAATTGGCATAATAGGCTTAAGTATAGGTATTTTATCCTGGTCTGGTGGCAACTCAGATATGAGGGTGCTTGTTAGTGGTGCAGATGCTAAGGACCTTGGCGAAGTTGTAGATGTGCTGAAGAGCAATCAAGTGCCTTTTGAGTATAGTGAGTCAGGGGACACTATCCTTGTTCCCGAAGAGAAGCGTGCGGCTATGCGGATGGAACTTGCGATGAAAGGCTTGCCTAAAAGCGGAGATGTGGGTTTTGAAATTTTCGACGAAGGCAACTTCGGAATTAGTGATTTTGTCCAAAGAACCAATCATACCCGAGCGATTCAGGGTGAGTTAGCCCGTACAATTACGATGATGGATGCAATTCGCTCCGCAAAGGTTTTCGTGGTAAAGCCTGAAAATAACTTGCTTTTGAGTGAAGACCCAAATGATCGCCCAAGTGCTTCAGTCTATGTAGATACTGGCGGGAATACCTTAGATAAGCCGAATGTTAACGCCATTCAATTCCTTGTGGCCAGAGCTGTAAAGGGTGTCAATAAATCAAATGTTGCTGTGATGGATAACCAGGGAAATCTTCTTTCTGATGAAGCAGACTCAGATGGCGTTGCTGGAGTTGCTGGTCAGATGATGAAAGCTTATCAGGCACAAGAAAGAAGGCTTGAGCAAAAGATAGAAACCATGCTTGCCCGGATCGTTGGTAAAGACAAGGTTGTCGCTCGAGTTTCAGTTAACTTGGACACCAAATCTTCCACGTTATTAGACGAAAAGTTTGACCCTGATGGGCAAGTACCCCGGACTCAAACAACAGATAAAGACTCTGCGACCACGGTAGAAACACAACCGCAAAATACCGCCACCGGCATGGGGGCTAATATTCCTAATGTCAGTCAGGACGCTTCTTCCGATGACCCTATCATGGCTCAGAGTGACGAAAAAAGAGAATCCAAAACCACTGACTTTGAAATTAGTCGTACTTTAAATGAAACTGTACAAGAGCCTGGTGCCATTATCGGTCGCAGTGCTGCGGTGCTTATTGCCAAAGGGGATGCCCCGCGGACTCCTGCTGAAATTGATAGCATTCATGGGGCGGTTGTTAATGCAATCGGTGCCCGCTTTGACCAGTCTGATTTAGCGACTCATGTTACGGTCCATGAAGTTGAATTTCAGCCATCCTACGCGGGCCCAACTGGTGAAACCCTTAATCAATTTCAGCACCTTCTTGATACCTATGGTCCCCATCTTAAAAATCTTCTTGGCATTGTATTAGCCCTGGCGATTTTCTTTGTTTTCCTTAGAATGCTTAAGAAATTCAAGCCTAGCGAGGCTGAAGTTCAAGTTTTGGATGAAGACGATCAGCAAATGCTTGCTGGCACCCGAAGCTTAGGTAGTGGTCTTACTCCTGAACTTCTTAACGATCTTATCCAGGAAAAACCGGATAATGTAAGCACGGCACTGAGGAAGTACTTGGAGACCGGATCTTCTTAATATCTATCAAACTATTTACTTGAGGCGATGCAGGAAGTCGAAGAAGAAGAAGAAAGCGTAGAAGACCGCTACAAAAAGATGTCGAAGCATGAGAAGCTTGCTCTGCTTATGATCGCATTAGGAGAAGATGCTGCTTCGACTCTCTTGAAAAGATTTGACTCCAAGGACTCAGAAAGCATTTGCAAACGCATTGGTGATTTCGCGATTGTTGATCAAGAATTAAAGGATTGCGTGCTGGATGAGTTCTCGGAAATTATCGAGTCATCGGTGAATTCCAATCTTGGTGGCCTAAATTTTGCCCAAAAAACCCTTGAGCTAGCTCATGGTGATTACAAGGCAAACAATATGATGAACCGGATCGCCCCTGTCCGTGATTCCCTTGACTTCATGGATGACATCAAGGAAATGGATCCTGGACAAATTTACAATGTATTGAGATTCGAGCAGCCTCAAACCATTGCTTTTGTACTCGCTAATGTTGATGCTGACAAAGGTTCAGAGGTCCTTCAAATGATGCCCCCAAATATTCAGGAGCAAGTTATTGAAAGAGTGGGTGCTATGGAAACTACTCCAATGGATCAAATTGAAGTCGTGGCAAATACACTTGGCAGTAGAATGGGTAAAAAAGGTCAGTCTCCCCGTGTTAAAACCGGTGGAGTTAAATCTGCGGCTGAACTTCTTAATTGGTTTGATAAAGATGAAGGCAAGGAATTACTTAAAAGTATCGAGAAGAGAAACCCCAAGCTGGGTGGATCGATAAGGCAGAGAATGTTCCGCTTCGAGGACCTTGTCAGGCTCAGTGCTGGTGACATTTCAAAGATTACGAAAGAGGTTGACCAAGATGACCTTGTTATTGCCATGAAGAATGCTTCAGCTGAACTCAAAAAAGTTATTTACTCAACAATGTCCAAGAGGGCAGTCGAAGCATTAGAGGAACAACTTGGCTTCCTTGGTCCCAAGAGACTTTCTGAAATTGAGTCCGCACAAGATCGAGTCATTCAAATCGTTCGCGAACTCGAAGAGGATGAAGAAATTATCCTCGATACGGGAGGAAGCGACATTGTCGTACAGTAAGGCAATTTCATTCCCTCGTCCACCTCAGGGTTTTTCAGTAATTTCTGTTGAGCAACCTGCGGTCCCTCTTATTGAAGTAACAGAAAATAATAAGAAGTCGTATGAGCAGGGGAAGCAAGAAGCATCTGATTATTATCAAAAGGAAATAAAAAAACTTAGGGAAGATTACGCAAGCCGCCAAAATGCATTACTTGCCTCTATTCAGCAAAAAATAGATGATGTGCTTAATGAGTTGAACACCAGGTTACCCAAGCTTGTCGTCAATACAACTGAAAGCGTATTAGGAAGTATTCAGCTTGATGCAGAAATGATTGAATCGTTGGTTAAGTCCATGATTGAAGATTTTAATGATGACCAAGAGAGCCTGGAGGTTTTTCTCTCTAAGGACGATCTTGGTCTCCTGAAATCACTTTCCGACAAAGATAAGGAGCCTACCTCATCTAGTTCTGATGAAGATGAGGGGTTTGCCAGCGCCATCGCCGGAATATTCGATGGAATTGATGGAGATGATGCTTTGCTTGAGGGATATCCGAATGTCAAATTTTTTGAAGACGCTTCCTTACAATCTGGTGACTGCCAAGTCAAAAGCAGGTTTGGCTTACTTGACGGCAGGATTGCCACTAAACTCCGTAGACTTGAAGAGGAGATTCAAGGTGATTGATTCCTTACATGAGCGCTTTTCCTTGATTGAAAAGGGCGTTAAGGGTGCCCGTACCCATGACAAAATTGGTACTGTCCGAAAAGTTACTGGCTTAATTATTGAATCAGAGGGCCCCGAGGTTTGTATAGGGCAAGTCTGCTCTATTACATCTGACCGGCATCAAGAAAGCACTGAAGCGCAAGTCGTTGGTTTTCAGGAAAACAAGGTCCTGCTGATGCCCATTGATAGCATCCACCTTATCCACCCAGGGTGTAATGTTATCTCTCAAAAGAATTCCAATAATGTCCCAAGTGGTAATGCATTGTTAGGAAGAGTGATCGATGGCATGGGGAGACCGATCGATAACAAGGGCCCTTTATTGGCTAATGTCAGAGATGGTTTTTACGCAGATCCGCCAGGTCCTCTTGACCGCAAGCTAATATCTGAATCATTCAGTACAGGCATTAAGTCCATTGATACTTTTACACCTCTGGGCAAGGGACAGAGGGTTGGTATTTTCTCCGGCAGTGGAGTAGGGAAGTCTGTTCTTCTTGGTATGATTGGTCGAGGTTCTGAGTCAGATGTAAATGTTATCTCTTTGGTCGGTGAGAGGGGCAGAGAACTCAAAGAGTTTATTGAGAATGACCTCGGCCCGGAAGGAATGGCCAAATCCATTATTGTAGTATCTACCTCTGACCAGCCTGCTCCAATGAGAATTAGGGCTTCTACGCTAGCCACTGCCATTGCAGAAGGCTTTCGAGACGAAGGTCGCAATGTCCTATTATTGATGGATTCCTTGACACGCTTTGCCATGGCACAACGAGAGATCGGACTGGCATCCGGTGAACCACCGGCAAGCAGAGGTTATGTCCCCTCGGTATTCTCTGTTCTTCCTAAACTCCTTGAGCGTACTGGTTCCACAGATCAAGGTTCTATTACGGCAATATACACGGTTTTGGTTGAAGGAGATGATATGAATGAGCCTGTTGCAGATGCGGTCAGGGGCTTTCTTGATGGTCACATTGTCCTGGACAGACAATTAGCAAATGCCAACCATTTTCCTGCAGTTGATGTGCTCAAAAGTGTGAGCAGATTAGATCGAGCGGTATGCACGAAAGAAGAAATTGAATTAATATCCAAAGCTCGCGATTTACTCTCCACTTACAAGCAAAACGAAGACCTTATTAATGTTGGGGCTTATGTAAAAAATAGTAACCCCAAAATCGATGAAGCCATTGCTAAGTTTGCTTCCATCACATCGTTCTTAAAGCAATCTTACGATGAACTTTATCCACGCACTGAGAGCTTTAATTTACTCAAATCAATCTCCACATGAAAGCGTTCAATTTTAGGCTCAAAACCTTGATGCACTTAAGAGAATCGGCCCGTGAACAGAGCCTTAAGTCATACGGGGAATCAATTCAAGAATTTAACCGACTAGGCAAATCCCTTCAAGAGCGTGAAGAACAGCTGAAGGAATTACAAAACTACATAAAATTCAAACGATCTTCTGATTTTTACGGGCAAGATGAGCAAAACCACCAACGGACTGTGGTTGAATCAAAGAACAAAATCATCGAAATACATGGAGAGCTTCAAAATGCCAAAAAAATCCAAGAAGCGAAAAGAAATTTATTCTTAAAAGCGGATGCCGAGTTCAAAAGTTTAGAAAAACTTAAAACAATGCAAAAAGCAGAGCATTCGCGTAACCAGCTAAAGAAAGAGGAAAATGAAATCGATGACATCATTGGTAGTCGATTCGCATATAACTTAAATCCACCATTATCATGAAAATATCTCCTTCACTCATTGTAGTGGCTGCCGTCATTTTATCAGTGGCAAGTGCAGGCATCATGCTTACACTCAATTACGATGCTTTATTTAAGCCTAAACCGATAATTAAGGCGGAGTTTACTAGCGTTGAATTTGATGCCGATGACACGAGCTACTCGCCAGCTGAAACGCATTCGATGAATCAACTTTCTAAGGAGTTAGCTGCATTAAAAGAAAGACTTATTGAAAGAGAAAATGAATTGGACGCAAGAGAGTCTGCGATTTCTATGGATTTAGAGTCTCTTGAAAAACAGAAGCGTGAACTCAATCAAATCCGGGAAGATTTGGAGGATCGCCTTGCGGATTTCGAGGCAAAACAGGGACAAGACCTAAGCGAAGAAAAACTTAAGGAATATAAAGATACATCAAAAAGATGGGTGGAAATGGGGCCAGAAGTTGCAAGTGTTGAGATTCAGAATTGGAGGCAAAAAAGAAAATTTGAGCAAGCCCTTACGATTTTTGAGCTTCTAAAAGCTGAGGATAAAGCCCCTATCATTGCATTCATGCTTAACAGCGACGATGATGCTATGATTGAGCTGGCGGACGCCTTGGCCATGAGGGACCGGGGCTTACTGCCTAGTTTGGATATAGACGGGAATGCACCCGTATCCATCCAGAATTAATAAGAATGGATTCAGTTTCACAGATTCCATCCACTGCTCGTTCTTCGACTTCCTTGTATTCGGCCCACCAACCGATAGGCAAAAATGGTTCTTTTTGGCTTCCGCCCAAAATTAATGCAACCTTTGAGTCTAACTTACGCAAGCAATCCAAGACGAATGGATCAAAGCCTTCATCGTCTGATCAACCAAGCGTACAAGCAAAACTGCCTTCATCACCTAAGGCAAAAGGAAAGTCAGCCAACTCCCCACAATTAAATAGTCACCAGAATGTCCCTGTTACTGTCAAAGGAAGTGCCAGTCCAGTAATTTCCAAATGGCTATCTCAAAATTCACTTGCACCCAAAAAATTACCTTCCATGGTCACTATGCCTGTGGCCAATAGGGGGACACAATCTGCCCCGGATAGGGCTATAACCCTAGTCCCTCCGAAAGAGGCTAAGACCACCAAAGAGATACCTGTTGATAAATCTTCAAGAGATCTACCTTCTGAGCATGAAAATACTGGATCAAAAGATCACGGAAAAAAGAAAAAAGGTGGTGGCGCAAAAAATGCTTTAGTCAACTCATCCATGAATGCAACTGAATCGAATCTTACTGCCGCAGCCTTCTCAGGTAAAAGCGATTCGTTGAATCACAGCACTGCCCAGAAAGCACTTAAGCAGTTTGTTCAAGATGCAATCCCGCCTCGCATTGCTTACATATCAAAGTTTGACAGAAAAGTTATAAG
Organism: Opitutales bacterium; assembly: GCA_965661905.1. Lineage (GTDB taxonomy): Bacteria > Verrucomicrobiota > Verrucomicrobiia > Opitutales > Seribacteraceae > Seribacter. Next base: position 31,321 of record CBFIFQ010000001.1, on the reverse strand, counting down.
GTTTGCCCTCGACCTGCCTAGTGGCGGGAAGCTTGGAGTTCGCCTACAAAAGGACGGGTCACATCTTTCCCTGTCGTTAATTTGTCCAGACTTACGCTCAAAAGAGCAACTTTCGTTTCTCGACGGAGATTCCCTTTCGGGGATAAATGGTCTTAAAATATCTGTGTACAGTTCCTACCAAGAGATGGACTCACTCAATCCCTTAGCCGCTTAACCTTAATTACAATGATTGACTCAATTGCCTCTGCCCAGACTTTAACTAACAATCCCAGAACTGCCCCTGAGGCGAATACTGGGTCCAAAAGCTCTGCGACTTTACAAATGGAGGATTTTCTTCAACTCTTGACCAGCCAGATAAGCAACCAAGATCCACTAGAACCGATGAAGGATACAGAGTTTATTTCGCAGATGGCTAACATTGCGTCCCTTGAGCAAATGGAGCAATTCTCCAAGGGATTTGAGACTTTTGCTGACTCACAGAAAGATATGGTTGCTCAAGCTTACCTAGGTAAGATGGTGTTCATTAAAGATCAGGGTCAAGAGGTGAGTGGTATGGTCAATTCCGTAGAAAAATCTGAAGACGGAAAAATATCTGTGATCGTTGAAGGCAAAGACTACGATCCATCCTCTATCGTCAAGGTAAGTTTACCAAGTGAATCCTAGAAGATGATACCTTCTCTACATAACGGCGTTTCTTCCTTGAAGAGTCTTACTCAAGGCTTGCAAGTATTGGGGAACAATATCGCCAATGTTAATTCACTTGGCTACAAGGCATCTCGAGCAAATTTTTCTGATAACTTTTACATGCATGTCAATGATGCAGAGTCTGGTGCTGATGGTGTCCCCAGCAACAATATTCAGCAACATGGCACAGGTGTTCATGTTAGTTCACTTTCATCAGACTTTAACCAAGGCACTATTGAGGTAACTGGATTGGATTTAGATATCGCAATTCAGGGTGAAGCTCTGCCAAATGCTGGTGGTTTTTTCGAATTGCAAGACCCAACCACCGGTGACTTTTTCTACACTAGAGCTGGTGCTTTCGAATCTACGGTGGAAGGATTTGTTGTCACCCGGGATCAATACCGATTCCAATTACTTGATGTTGACGGGAAACCGATGACAGTAGGGCTTGAAGATGGAGAGACCCTTCTTACCCGGAGGATTGAGGAAGATGGTGTGGTTAATCTTGTGGTAAATCGTGAGGGTGAAGATATTATTCGGAAATCCGGTCAGCTTAAGATCGCAAACTTCCAGTCCCCTCAATACCTCAGGAGGGTGGGTAACGGTTTTTATTCAAACGGGCAAGAAGGCCAGAATTTGGCAGGTATTTTGGATAACACCATCCCTGCCGTTGGTTCCAATGGCAAGATCAAGCAATATGCCCTCGAATTATCAAATGTGGATTTAACCAATGAATTCGCTGCTATGATCTCTTACCAAAGGTCCTTTCAGGCAGGATCCCGTGTCATCACAACCTCGGATGCCATTTTAACTGAAGCAGTAAACCTTAAACGATAGCTTTTTCACTCAACTTATTTAGATATGTGTGCAGCTCAATTAGACGAACTACCCGATAATAATCCTTCTACTGAAACCAAACCCAGCGGAGGGAACCTTGTTCCTGCCCTGATTGCCATTGTCCTGGCCCCCGCACTCACAGTCGGTGCAATGTTTTTTCTTATTCAAATGAATAAGCCTGAGGAAACAATAAAACCACAAATCATTGAAGGCGGTCAGCCTCTTGACATGGAACCATCTGGTGAGGAAAAGTATTACGAGCTGACTTCTCTAATTACCAACCTGGGGGGGCCAATAAAATCTAGGTACATAAATCTTGAGTTGAAGCTTGAAGGTCTGGCTGGCGATTTTGAAAAAGTTCTTGAAATGAACGAACACCGTATTCGGGATAAGGCACTGGCAATAATGGGGGCTTACACCTATGAGGATGCTCAGTTGGATGGTTTTCAGGAAAGGGTTAGGGTAGACTTAAAAAAAGGCTTTTCTTCAGTTCTTCGTAAATATCGTGACGGTGAAAGCGACCTGATCCGTCAGATCTATTTCACTCAGTTTGTAGTCCAGTAAAGGATTTCTGATGGCAGCTGATTCAAATTTTGAAGACGAAAGCTTTGATTTATCAGAAATCGAAGGATCTTCAGGTCATCCGATTTTTCTTCATGACGGAACCAAAGTCTCGGCATCTTCCGGCTTAAGTTGTAAAAAATATGATTTTACAAATCCTATCGTTTTATCTGATGCAGACTTAAGCAAATTGCGCACAAAATCAGAGCAGTTCGCCTATTACTTAGCCGGTCACCTCTCGATGTTTTTACGCATTGAGTTTAACCTTGAACTGGAAGACCTGACTGCTGATCTTTACTCAAATTTCACTCAGTCTATCAAAACGCCTTCCTGTGTTACCATGTTCAAAATGCAGGAACTGAATGGGGTCTGCTTGCTGGATGTCAATTCTCACCTTTCTGCAACCGTTGTTGATCGAATACTTGGTGGTCGAGGCTCAACCAACCCAGAAGAGAGAGGGCTGACAGATATTGAAAAAGCTCTAGTTGAGGATTTCAATCAAATCATCCTCCAAGAATGGTGTAAGCAATGGGAGTCCACGATGTCTTTAACCCCAAGTATCATAGGTTCTGAAAGTACAGGGAAATTTTTACAGACTTCGCCTTCTGATGCAATGATGCTTATTATGAGTATGGAAGCATCCTTTGGCGATGTATCCGGTCCCATGAGGATTGCAGTGCCTTACTACACGATGGAACCTGTACTGAGTCGCTTGCTTGCAGCGGCATCAAGTGAAGAGAAAAAGGCGCCGAGGCCGCCGAGGTGGCATGAGGTTTACGACAATATTCCCGTACATGTTTCAGCAGAGTGGGATGCCTTTGAGCTTTCTCTTCGTGATTTAACCAATTTAGATGTTGATGATGTAATCGAAATGGACCCTGCACTCATCAAACAAACGAAATTAAGAATTGAAAACAGAACCTGCTTCACAGGTGAAGTTGGGTTGGAAGGCGATCAAGTTGCTTTTCAGGTAAATGAAAGTATTGCAGACGCAGTTAAGTTGATTGGAAAAAACCATGGATAGTAAAAAAATGGATATCGTTATGGACGTTAAGGTTAGTGTTACCGTCCAGTTGGGTACAGCAGAATTACCAATGAAAGAAGTTGTTGAGTTGAGCCCAGGTGCTCAGATACAGCTTAAACAAAATGCCAAAGACCCCGTGGGATTGCTTGTTAATGGAAAGCTCATTGCCCATGGTGAAGTTGTAGTTATTGATGATCGTTTTGGTCTCAAGATAACTGAAATCATTGATTCTCCAACCTGATCCACCTTTTGCGATAATCTGCAGCTCAATCTTAATGAGGTCATAAATTGGTTTCATGGACCGCAACAATTCTTTCGTCAGCAGAAGCGATACCTGATACATCATGGATGTGGGTTCGTGTCCTCGCTTTTTTGGGCGTCCTCGCTTCTTGTGCTTATTTTATCACTCATTATAATCGAAAAAAACAATTTCGTGCTTTTAGTGAAAATAAAGGAAAGATCTTAATTGCCGACACCTGCCCACTGGGAAATAGGCAATATCTTGTGGTTGCCCAATATGGAAAAGAAAAGCACCTAATCGGTGTAAACCCAAATGCAATCAGTCATCTATCCAAATTAGAGGACGCGGAATTCGTCACGGTTTCTTCCCCCTCATCTCAGAATGAAGACATATCTTAAACTCCTGACATTATTGATCTTACTTGGTGGGCTACAAGTCGGAGATCTTTACAGCCAAACAACGGGTACGGGTGCCCCTGGGTTGAGGATAGATGTCACTGGGTCCAATGACGAGGGAGATTTCGGTGTTGCCATCCAATTGGTAATTGCGATGACGATTCTTACCTTGGGACCCTCAATTATTATGATGATGACTTGCTTTACCCGCATGGTCATAGTTTTAGGTTTCGTTAGAAATGCAATCGGTGTAAATGCGGCTCCTTCGAGCCAGATAATTGTCGGACTTTCTCTGTTTCTCACTTTTTTTGTTATGGGCCCTGTTTGGGATAAAATCTACGATGACGCTGTGACACCGTACATGGCTAATACCATGAAGTCAGGAGATGCGCTATTGGTTGCTACTGCCCATATGAAAAACTTTATGCTCAATCAGACTCGCCAGGAAGATGCCCAGTTTTTTCTGGAAATATCCAAGCAAGGAGCAATGACGCGGGATCAATTGCCGCTCAGCATTGTGGTACCTTCCTTTGTCTTAAGCGAATTAAGAACCGCCTTCCAAATGGGATTTCTCATTTTCATTCCATTTATTATCGTCGACTTCATTGTGGCTTCATCTTTGATGTCTATGGGAATGATGATGATGCCTCCTGTGGTGATTTCTATGCCTTTCAAGTTACTATTATTTGTTTTGGTTGATGGGTGGTATTTAGTTATACAATCCTTGGTAAACAGTTTTAATATTTCATAAAAGAGGGAGAGATAGAATTATGACAATGGAATTGGCAGTGGATATCATGAGAAACCTTCTTCAGACCGGTCTTCTCATTTCTGTACCTATTCTTGGCACCGCGTTAGTCGTCGGGCTTGCCATAAGTTTTGTGCAGTCTATTACCAGCCTTCAGGAACAAACTTTAACCTTTGTACCCAAGCTGATTTGTGTATCGCTGGCTATTGTGCTTTCGGCCAACTTTATCCTTAAAACGATGACTGAATTTTGTATATCTATGTTTAATTTGATTCCAACAATGGCACAATGACCATTGAGGCCGGGGAAATCGTAGTATGGGTACTCGTTTTCCTTCGGACGGGTGCTTTTTTTCTAGGGATTCCACTTTTCGCCGGAAAACTAATACCTGTTAAGATTCGGACCGCTTTTGGCTTATTGTTGTCGATTTTGATAAACCCCTTGGTTCCAGCAAACCTGGAGATTGCAAATCATTTTGCCGGGGCAATTTTGCTTTCATTGAACGAAATTTGTATAGGACTCCTTCTCGCTATGACTGTCCGGATGATATTTTTTGCAGTTGAGCTTGCGGGGCACCTTATTTCCTATGAAATCGGCCTTATGGCAAGCAGTAGTGTAAACCCTCTACTGGGTTCTACTGATGCTACAATAACAACCCTCCTGTATTACTTTAGTTTGCTAATCTTCTTTGTCGCGGGAATACACTATGACATTTTAAAAGCATTTACTTTGAGCTTCGAGATTTTACCTATTGGGAATTATTTCTTGTCCGCAAGCCCGATGGTGGAATTTGCCCGTGAAATTTCCAACGTTTTTGTGATAGGTACCTTAATTGCAGCTCCTTTCATTGCCCTCAACTTCATGATTAACATTTCCTTTGCTGTTCTGGGAAAAGCGGTTCCTAAAATGAATGTATTCATGACGAGTTTTTCGATTCGAATCCTCTCCGGTTTGGTTCTACTTGTATCCTCGATTTTGCTGATCACATCATACATACTTGATGGGAGTAAGCGTTCTGTATCCATCATGCTAGATATTATCCAAAACGGATAGTTTTATACGGTTATGGCAGATGTTGATAAAAGTTCTAAGACTGAGCCCCCTACAGAAAAAAGGCTTTCCGAATCAAGGTCTAAAGGGCAATTTGCCAAAGCTCCTGAAATTGCAATGACTTTAACAATGCTTGCGGGTGTACTTGTATTTGTATTTTTGGCACCCGCAAAAGCCTCGGAACTACTTACTTTCACCAAGTCAATTCTTGAAAATATTGATTCCATACAGGCAAGTCATGAGGGAGTTGCTCACACCCTGACTTCCTCTTATTTCTCCCTTGCCCTTATTGTACTGCCACTTTTGGTAGCCTGTTTCGTTGCTGCTTTAATCGCAGAAGGCTTACAGACAGGCTTTCGTTTTACGCCCAAAGCTATCGAACCAAAACTGAGTAAGCTAAACCCCATAACCGGCACACAAAGAATTTTTGGCTTAAAAGCATTAAAGACATTTTTCATTGATTTAATGAAGTTTTTAGCCATCGGGACTGTTGTTTGGCTTACTTTAATCATTTTTCTTGATGACCCGATATTTTATGCCCCCGTACCAATTCAGCATTTGCCTGAATTTATCTATAAACTCTTCCTCGTAATGTTCACTATCTTGCTTTTAATGCTAGGGATCATTGCGATTATAAACTACTTTATTAAGAAGAAAGAGCATGACGAGGAAATGAAAATGACTAAGCAAGAAGTAAAGGAAGAGAGGAAAAGCAAGGAGGTTTCTGCTGAAGTCAAGACTGCCCAGAGAAAGAAAGCGATGGAACTTCTGGGAGGGCAAGGTGTTACGGATGTTTCAACAGCAGATGTGGTCGTTACTAACCCTACACACTATGCAGTTGCATTAAAATATGAAAAAGGCACGGATAATGCTCCTATAGTTGTCGCGAAAGGAGATAATCTATTGGCCAGAAGAATAAAATTAATAGCAAAGGAGCATGAAGTTCCCATGATTGAGAACAAACCAGTTGCTCAAACTCTTTTTGCGTTAGGGAGGGTAGGCGAGCCTATCCCTCTTCAGATGTACCAAGTTGTTGCTTCCATCCTCGCTGAAGTTTACAAAAAACATGCTTACTATTTTCACCGTCTCAAGGCTAGGCGACTTCTGGCTAAGATGCCCACGGCCAAAGCATTTTCATGAGCGGAGTCTTACAAAACATTCGCTCTTTCTTTGCTCGTTTCGGGGGGAATTCAGATTTGGGCTTTGTTTTTGGTTTATTTGGGGCGGTGCTCCTGCTAGTTCTTCCGATTCACAAGGATATACTCAGCATACTGCTTGTGTTCAGCATCGCGATATCCCTGCTTATCCTTCTCACGGTTATCTATGTCAAGGACCCGCCTGAGTTTTCGGTCTTCCCCACCTTACTCTTGGCAGTCACGCTGTATCGTCTTGGACTAAATGTGGCCTCGACCCGACTCATCTTGCTTGATGGAGATGCGGGTTCGGTCATCCACTCTTTTGGAACATTCGTGGTTGGTGGAAACTATGTAGTTGGGGCTGTGATATTCTTAATTTTAGTCATCATTAATTTTGTTGTTATCACAAAAGGTGCGGGCAGAATAGCCGAGGTTACTGCAAGGTTCACTCTAGATGCCATGCCCGGAAAACAAATGTCGATTGATGCCGAAATGAATTCGGGTGTTATCACGGAAGCACAAGCCCTTGAGAGGCGTGAAAAAATCCAAAAAGATGCCGACTTCTACGGCTCCATGGACGGTGCGAGTAAATTCGTTAGAGGGGATGCAGTAGCTGGAATTTTCATCACTGTGGTTAATATTATCGGTGGTATTTTAATCGGATATTTCCAGCGGGACATGACCATGTCTGACTCCCTTCAAACCTACACTATTTTATCCATAGGTGATGGTTTGGTTACCCAGATACCGGCAATTATAGTATCGATTGCTGCGGGTATACTTGTCACCAGATCCTCTGAAGAGTCAAATTTAGGGGAGTTTGTCGGTCGTCAACTAACGGTTTATCCCAAAGCAATTGGGATCGCAGGCGCTATGCTTTTGATGTTTGCATTCTTTCTTTCCGAGACCTTCTGGCCTTTCTTTATCCTCGCTATCCTTTGTTTTGGTGCTGCTTACTATTTTTCAGAAAAATCCAAGGACGCAACCTTACAGGATGTCACAGAAAGTCACCCTCAGATTGCCAACCAGGGCCAAGGTGGAGCGAAAGGCTTGCCGGCTCCGCAGGCAGGAGGAAATACCACTCAGGTATCTCCCGATGCTCCCCAGTTGTCACCCATGGAAAGTGCCATTGAGCAGGAAGTATTTGGTCTTGAGATGGGTTACGGTCTTTTGGTCCTTGCAGACAAGAAAAAGGGCGGTGACTTACTTGAGAGGATCACCGGGGCGAGAACTAATTTTGCCAAAGAAATGGGAATGCTTTTACCTACGATCGGAGTGCGTGACAACATTGAGCTTGAGCCGAATGAGTATCGCTTCCTGCTTCGGGGTAAAGAAGTGACTCGTGCAAGCGTTATTCCGGATCGTGCTTTGGCTATGAGCATGGGGGGAGGGGACGCAAGTAAACTTAATGGTATTCCAACTACAGAACCTGTGTTTGGGATTAGTGCCATGTGGATCCCTGAAAATGAAAAACGAAATGCAGAAGTTGAGGGTTGTACCGTTGTTGATCCGTCATCTGTTTTAGTTACTCATTTGGCTGATGTGTTAAAGCGTACAGCCCATCTCATTTTAGAGAGAGAGGGTACTCAAAGGCTCCTTGACTTAATTAAAGACAAAAACCCCACATTGGTCAGTGAGTTATTGCCTGATCTTGTAAATGTAGGTGTTATTCAAAGAACCCTCCAAAATTTACTGAGAGAGCGTATACCTGTTAAGAATCTCACCTTAATTCTTGAAACCATAGCTGATATGGCTGGCCTTACCAAAAACCCAGACGATTTATCTGAACAGACAAGAAAAAGACTGGGAATGTATTTTATTAAAGAATTTGAGTCAGAGCCCAACAAACTGGTTGCCATGACTTTTGAGCCCACCCTTGAGCAGACTTTGATTTCCCGTGTGAAGCGGAGTCAATTTGATATAGGTTTAGTTATGGATCCCCAATTGACCGAAGGAATCATTAAAGAAATTGAGCCTAAAATTAAAGAGATGAGTGAGAACGGTATGACACCAGTCATTGTGACCACTGCTGAACTCCGACTTGCTTTTAGAAGATTCATGGAACCGTCTTACCCTCAACTTGTAGTTTTAGCCTATCAAGAATTACCCGCTGAGACACAAATTGAGCCATTTGGAGCGATTGCTCTCGCAGGTCAACAATTGCCTGAGGATATTGTGAACGCTATGGATAAACAAAATTCGCACGGAGATGTGCCTGTCGCTGCTTAATATTTCGTCATGGAAGTTGTAACCGAAAAAAGAAAGGAGCAAAACGCTGGTAAGCGTTACAAGCTTATTGTCCGTTCTGCTGAAGAAGCTGTGCGTGTCATTAGGGAGAAACTCGGTGATCATGCAAAAGTGCTTTCCGTCAGGCAAGTTGGAGGGGAAGGGCTGAAACGTTTTATTTCATCACCCAAGCTTGAAGTGATTGCAGAAATCCAACCCCCGGTCATATCTTCGGAAAAGGAGGTGGATGGCGAAAATAAGGATGCACAGACAGAGTTGAAAGAGTCTTCAGTTAAACTAGATTCAGTGAATAGTAATGTTCAGAATGGGCCAGCCAATGCATTGCCGCAGGGCATACCCAAAATCGATTCGCTTGATAACGATGCCGGTTTGATTTTGGAGAATGATACTCTTTCGCTCCTACAAAAAACAGGTTTCGACCAGACTTTGCTGAGGGATATACAATCTTGGCCAAACTGGGGTGATGTTAAAGACTTACCCTTGGCGGATGCACTTAAACACATAACGGTTGGGTTGTCCGATCGCTACAGGTCGTCATCAGAAGTGAAAACTACGAGTAAGATTGCCCTCATCGGGTCACCTGGCGTTGGGAAGACTACAACTTTGTGCAAGTTTCTTGCCCATGAAGTTTTCATGAACAAGACTTCCCCCATGGTCTTGAAGGTTGAGAGTGGCGTACCAAACCCAGATGACGCCCTGCGAATATTCTGTGAAGTTGTAGGTGTTACACTTTACAGGCAAGCCGAGTCTGTGCCCGCCGCGTCCGATCAATCCCCGCTCTATTTGGACTTCCCTGGGCTTTCACTGTCCAACCTGGATGACTGGTCCCAAACGAAATCCACCCTGGATGAGCTTGAAGTGGGCACTCGGGTTCTTGTTATAAATGGAGCCTATGACAAAGATGTTTTGTTTAGAAACATAAATACAGCCAATCATCTAGGTGCTACCCATCTCGCCATTACCCATTTCGACGAAATCTCAAACTCAACCAAGCTTTGGCCTTTAATCATAAGAAGTAATCTTACTCCCCTTTGTATCTGCAATGGGCAAAATGTTACAGGGGACTTCACCACAGGCGTTTTAAATCAAATGATATCAAGAACTTTTCCCGAAGAACTTTATGCCAAAGGGTTCTCTTCCTATCAACACCGATAACTCATGATAAAAGACGACGCTAAATTCTTCTTTTGTTTATCTGGTTTCACCGGCTTCGTACTCTTTTTCCTCGTTTCTTCCATTATACAGAAAGATACAATTGTCGCACTCGTCTATGGGACAGGTGGGTGCTTAGTCTTTTCAATCTTCGGCAGATATCTTCTGGGCTTTATCTTAAATGGCATCATGCATTCTCCTTCGGCACGCGTTGGGGATACCGCATCAGTTCCCGAAGCTGAATCCCCAAGAAAAGACAGGGTGACTCCTCGTCAAGAGAGGCAAAAACTTACAAACAACAAAAAATCTGTGGCTAGGACCGAAGCCAATCAAGGGGTCAAAGCATGACACTGATTCTACATATCTTTCCCAAGGAACCAGAAGCTAGATGAGTATTCCAGCACAAGCAGACCACGGGTATTCCCTCCAAGGGATGAAAAAAGCTGCTGAAAAATACAGGCAGGCAATGAAAGATGAAAAGTCCCGCAATGAATGGATTGAGAATTATCTTCCTCTGGTTAAGTCTATTGTATCTCGATTAAGACACCATTTCCCCGAAAGTTATGAAACTGAAGACATGTATGGAATTGGGGCTCGTGCCCTTGTTGTAGCAGTCAATAAATTTGATTCAACCAAAGGTAAAGCTTTTGGTAACTATGCAACGCTTAGGATTAAAGGTGCCCTGCTTGACGAATTAAGACGCATTGATTCCCTGCCGCGCTCAAATCGGGCAAAAGCTAAGTCGCTACAAGCTACAATTGCATCCTTTGAGTCCAAGCATAATCGTGCTCCTTCCATATCGGAAATCAAAAATGAACTCGGATTATCTCAGGCTGAATATGAAACACTGCTTAAGCAAACTCAACCCGTAACCTTTATTCCGATCGATGGAGGAAGCTCTGATTCTTTTGGTGCCAGTGAAGAAAACCTCCCTCTCTCCGAAACCCTCTCGGACCCAACCGATATTTCTGCACCTGACCGTGCGGAGAAAAAAGAAAAGGTAAAAATACTAAGAGATCTTATCAAGAATTTACCCGAGCAAAATAAGAAAATACTGATGCTTTATTACTATGAAGAATTAAAGTTGTCAGAAATCGCTCAAATCTTTAGCTTGAGCGAAGGTCGGATCAGTCAAATTCTTTCACACTCTCTTTTATGCCTTCGTTCAAACTTTCAAACATTAGAATCTAAATAATTTCTTACTATGTTACTTGCTGTTGGTATAGTCATCGTTTTCGTCTCTTGTATTGGAGGTTTTGTAACTGCTGGAGGAAATCCAATTTCCCTGATCCACCCTGGTGAAATCATGATCATCTGTGGAATCGGCTTGGGCATCCTGGTAGTATCCAGTCCGAAAAGTGTTCTTATGAGCCTGAAGTCAGATATCATTAAGGCATTCAAGGGGGGGATCGCCAACCAGGGTAAGTTTATCGACCTTCTTGTTTTACTCTATGAACTCTTCATGCTTGGTCGCCGGAAAGGAACCCCAGCCCTTGACGAACATGTGAGTGATCCACAAAACAGCTCAATTTTCACAAAGTACCCGTCTTTCTTGAACGATGCAGGCCTGGTTGAATTTTTATGTAATTCACTCAGACCCATCGTTGATGGTAGATGTAAGCCAGGAGAAATTGGTGGAATCTTAAACGCAGAACTACAAAGCCGTGAAGCGGAAGCCACTCGCTCTGTAAAGGCGATTGAGATGATTGCTGACGCCTTGCCCGGCGTCGGTATCGTGGCTGCGGTTCTCGGTATTATTAACACCATGTCCAACCTAGAAGATCCTGAGTCTGTTGGTTATAAAGTCGCGGCTGCTTTGAGTGGTACATTCCTTGGTATTTTCCTTGCTTATGGAATTGGGATACCGCTTGGGCGACTTGTATCACTCAACCAAACTCAGGAATTCTTGTATTACAGAATTGTTGAAAGATCCGTTTCGGGCTTTGCCACCGGTTTGTCTCCAATTATGGCTGTGGAAATAGGGCGTAGATCTCTTGACAAGCAGATACAACCTACCGCAGATGACCTTGAGGAGAAGTGCAAAGAGGCTGCCAAGGGAGCTTGATCATAACCACTGCCGGATAAGTATGCCATTTAACACCAAGAGTAATGTCTTTTCAAAAAGGCGCAATTTCGCTCATGGTGGTGCCTGGAAAGTTGCCTATGCTGACTTTGTAACAGGAATGATGTCTTTATTCCTGGTTCTTTGGATTTTATCCCAGGATGAAGAGGTTATCATCGCCACCACTCGCTTTTTTCGGGATCCTTACAAGGCAGGTGTCCCTAAGTCGACACCAATTGAGCAAAAAGATGCGAGACCAGGTAGTATGGTTGACCAAATTGTGGGACGCTCCGATACCACCATGAGGAACACGGATGATACAACATCGATCGATATTGATGTCCTCCACCGAATTGCTCAGGATTGGTATACGCGGCTTAAACTGCACGAGATAGATGATTCTGTTATTCAGATTGAAGCAACTTCAGAAGGATTAAAAGTAGTGCTCTTCCACGGTGATGATAAACCTCTATTTGAAAATTCATCAGCCAGCCTTACACCCCATGGCAAAAAAGTTATCTTGAGGATGTCCTGGCTTCTTTCACAGCATGTTCTGGTATACAGAGTCGACTCTCACACCAACCACCTTCAGTCTAGCATCGGGAAAAACGGAGAAGGGGCATGGGAAATGTCTTTACTTCAGGCTAAAGAAGTCGTCGATGCATTAAATTACTACTCAGCGGGTGACCTGGAAGAAAAACTTGAAAGAATTACCGGGCATGGCCACACCAAACCCAATGATACTCGCTATCCAAATCAGCACGACAAAAACCGTAGGGTTGAACTTAGTCTGGTTCTGGACATGAGTAAGGAAGATCTCGCCCAATTTAAATAATTTCGGTACGGGAACTGCTTTTAGAATTATTATGCAAGGCTATTTATCAGGAAGAGGTATCAATTCAGATTCAGAGAATGGAATTAAGCCATCCTTTAGGCCATTCCTTGAAAAAAACACCGGTGAGGTCGAGAATATGGGTGGTCAATTGGGGGCTAACCCAGAATCAACCTTAGAAACTGAGGTGATTTTTGATGAAGCCAACTGCCCTAAGGTCGAGGTTGTCTCTGAAGATAATATACCCCAAAAAATAGTTATTCATTTGGAAGACGGTCGACTGCTTACAATTGGTTGCCAGTATTAGGCTTGCGCCAAATTCCCGCCAAGAGGTTTTATTACTTCTTGCAAGCCAGCCTTCCCGGCCTGAATAGTCAAATTAATGGCATGCATTTTGCTTAACATGAGCCGTGAACTTGTCATTATTCGAAAACGCTTCAGCTTTACGCGGTCTTGAGCAGTACCAAAATGTAATTGCCAACAACATTGCCGCCAGTCATGTGGCAGGCTTCAAGAAAGTTGCTGTTAGTTTCGAAGCTGTCGAAGGCGGTGAAATTGCCCGCAGCACTCACGATAGACTTCGCAATGAAATGCCCGGGTCATTTCCAGTCATGAAGAACCAAGTTGATTTCAATGAAGGTGAAATGAGGGAAACCAACAACCCCATGGATATGGCTCTCCGTGGCGATGGTTTTTTTGCCCTTCAAAATGCAAATGGTGATTCTGTTTACACCCGTGACGGTCAATTTTATGTAAACGCCAACGGAAATATGGTCAACAGCATGGGTCATGAGTTTTCCGACACTGGAGGATCTGCAATACAGACTGTTCCAGGTGGAGGAGACCTGAGCATTGATAAGGAAGGTCTCATATACCAAGACGGGCAGAATATTGGTCAAGTCGGTGTTTTTGTTTTTGATGACCCTTTGATGGATTTGCAGAAAGTAGGTGGTGGCTTTGTTCCTAAAGAAGAAAACATCGCTCCTGAACCAGCGGATCCTGCCCAGTTCACCATCATGCAAGGCTACCTCGAGAGCAGCAATGTTTCAGCGATTGAAGAGATGATTGGCCTTATTGAAGTTTCAAGGGCTCATGAAGCTAACCAAAAAATGATTCAAACTTTCGACCAAAATATAGGCAAAGCCATTGGTACTTTAGGCCAAACCCAATAATTTAATCTATGAACTTATCACTTTATTCCGGAGCAACGGGCATGCAAGCCCAGCAACTTAACCTCAATGTTATATCCAATAACATCGCCAATGTAAACACCACGGGCTACAAGAAGAATAAGATTGAGTTCCAGGACCTTCTCTATCAAAACCCTCGTCAAGCAGGTGGTCAGACTGGTGCAGGTAATGTAATCCCAACTGGGGTTGAGATGGGTAACGGTACGAAAGTGGTATCCACTGCCAAAATTTTCACACAAGGCCAGTTGACTCAAACAAGTGAAAAAATGGATGTGGCGATTGACGGTGTTGGTTTTTTCCAGGTTGAAAAACCAGATGGTACCGAGGCCTACACCCGAGATGGTGCCTTCAAAATTGGCCCTGACGGTCAAATCACAACTGCGGATGCCTTGCCACTTGCCGCGGGTCTCCAAATCGACCCAGAGGTGACTAATGTTTTTGTATCACCTACCGGCGAAGTCTCAGTTGAAACTGCGGATGGTAGTCAAATCATCGGACAGCTGGAACTCGTCCGCTTTCCGAATCCTGCCGGACTGAAAGCACAAGGCGGTAATTTATTTACTGAAACAGAAGCTAGTGGTGCTCCAGAGATCGGTGCTCCCGGCGAAAATGGTTTTGGTGTCCTGCAACAAGGTTACCTGGAAATGTCCAATGTTAATGTGGTTGAAGAAATGGTAAACATGATTATCGCTCAACGGGCATATGAGATCAATTCTAAGTCAATCCAAACATCCGATGATATGCTTGCCAGAGTTAATCAGCTCAAAAGATAATCATGTACTTTAATTTCATTCTTTTTCTTTCCCTTTGCACCTTTGTTTTTTTACATGGTGAAGTGGGTAGGTTTTTGGAACCGATTTCCTTTGGTGCCGAATCTGTAGTTGAAAAAGAATATGAAAAAGCAGCGGGTCTTGTCGTTCCTTCCCAAAATCTTACTCTTACGGAAGTTCAGTATGTTCCTTCGTCCAAGGTTTCCCTGGGACGCCTGCTTGTTGAAAAGAAATTAAGCGAAGTCCTGTCTCACAGGTACCAAGCATCGGGTAAAGTATCAGCTTTTCTTACCCGGGATTGGAAAGCCTTCGATATTGGTTCCAATTTTATGGTTAAAGTGAATGATTGCATGCCGGATGAGTTGGCATCCAGTACTTTTGTTCGTTTTTCTATTTGGGATCAGGGCGTTCTCGTAGGCAATTTCGCAGAACCGATTCGCCTGGCCCATTATGTCGATGTCTTTTTTAGCGATAAGCAATTTTCCAGAGGTGCCCGCCTTGATGATTCTATGTTTACAGCACGCCCGGTTGATGTGCTGAAGCAATTTGCTGGTGCCGTACCAGCTACTGCCAAGCTCAGCGGTTACCAACTTTCTTCCAGCATCAAACCCAACTCTGCTATCCGCTGGAATCAACTTTCCAAGGTTACCCTCGTTCAAAAAGGGAAAGTTGTTGATGTTTATGCATCAGGAAACGGTATTTATGTAACGATGAAAGGAATGGCCCTGGAGAGTGGTGTTGAGGGAGGGTTGGTTAAAATCAAAAACCTATCCTCTGATAAGATTTTTCATGCGAAAGTACTCAACGAAAACAGTGTGAAGGTTCACTTATGAGTTTCAGGAATTTACATTTCACCTGCTGCTTGATTTTAGCACTGCTTCCCTGCAGTTTCGTTGGAGCGACTTCGCTTTGGAATAAAAGTACAAATACGCAAAGAAGTATTTTTGCAGGGAAAAGAGCTTATGCCGTGGGGGATCTAATCACAATAGATGTTTCAGAGAGTTCATCCCTGGCAGCCTCTCAAAATTCGGTAAGAAACCGCCAGTCACAGATTGAAAATGCCGTGAATCAATTCCTTTTTGCCAACAGCAAAATGGGTACGCACAATGGCGGTTTGCCCGGAACCGAAATTGAATCCAAAACTTCCAACCAGGGTGGCGGTTCGATTGCAAACACGCAGGATCTTAAGGGTCGCGTAAGTGTTGTGGTCATCGATGTTCTACCCAATGGAAACCTTGTTCTTGAAGGAGCAAGAATGGTTACCTTCTCGGGGGAGAGTTACTACGCGGTTCTTAAGGGCATTGTTCGCCAGGAGGATATAGGGTTCGGCTTCAAAGATGGTCTCCGCTACCGTAATATAGTATCCTCTCAGTACATCGCAGATGCTCAAATCGAATTTGTTTCAAAAGGGAGCCTTAATGACGCCCAGAAAGAAAGTTGGTACCAAAAGTTGGCAGCTATTTTAAATCCTTTTTAATGAAGTGAATATATCGAAATTACAGATTCTTACTTATTCTTGCCTCTTCTTTCTAGTCGGGGCTTTCTCCGTGAATGGTGCCCAAATAAAAGATCTCACTGACATTCGTGGCGCTCGAAGCAATCAACTTTTTGGCTACGGTATTGTAACGGGACTGGCAGGGCAGGGTGACTCACGGATTGAATACACGGAACTCGGTATTCTTAATTCCCTTGAAAGACTTGGGATTCGTGCAGACAAGGCGGATAAATCTAGGAATATAGCCGCTGTCATGGTGACAGCCAATATCGGACCTTTTGCCAAAGAAGGCTCACGAATGGATGTGACGGTATCCTCCATTGGTAATGCTGATTCCCTACAGGGTGGCATTTTACTTCAAACTCCATTACAAGGTGCAGATGGTAAGGTTTATTCAGTTGCCCAAGGCCCTGTTTCTATCGGTGGATTGTCTGCGGGCAATGCAGGAGGTGCCAATGTACAAGTAAATCACCCCACGGTTGGTATTGTATCAAATGGTGCCTTGGTTGAAAAAGAAATTGAAAGCAATGTACTCCGCGCAGGATCGCTCGATCTCCTGCTTCGCTCGCCCAACCATTTAACTGCGGTCAAAATTGCTGATGCTATCAACAAATTTTACCCTGGTACCTCCATTGCTGAAGATGGTGGTGTCGTTAATGTTCGCCTTCCTCAAAATTTTCGCGGTCAATCCACTAATTTTATAGCTGCTATTGGTGGAATTGATGTAAAGCCCGATGTCCCCGCTCGCGTAATCATCAACGAACGAACCGGTACAATTGTTGCCACTCAAAATGTAAGAATTTCTCCTGTCGCCGTAAGCAGCAGCAATATCACCCTTTTCCTCAACCCAACCACGGGTGTTAGTCAACCGCTGCCTTTCTCTCAGGGGGCCACACAGGTTTTACAAGGTGAGAATGCAGAACTCATCGAAGAGGTTGGTCGTTTTGAATCACTGGACGAGTTGGACCCCCCAGGGGCATCAACGGTTAATGAATTGGCCTCCGCATTAAACAAGTTGGGTCTTACTACTCGGGAGATGACATCTATCCTACAATCAATCAAAAATGCTGGAGCTCTGCAGGCAGAACTCATTATTAACTAACATGGAAGTAAACGACACAGGCAGTAAATATGTGGGCATGGACTCTTCCATGCTTATGGAAATGGCTCATTCCAAGAATGCTTCTGAAAACCAAAAGATTGCGGCAGTCAGCCAGCAGTTTGAGTCTGTTCTCGTAAAACAGTTTTTAAAAGAAGCCCTTAAGCCCATGTTTAAAGGCGTTTTTAATGAAGATGGAGGAGCGCACCGTATGTATCGTCACTTCTTTACCGATGCAATTTCGGAAAGCGTAGCCAGTGGTGGAGGTTTTGGTGTTTCCAATATTCTTCAGCAACAACTTTCAAAACCAGGTTCACCTATACCAGAACCTGAAAAGAAATAATTTTTTCAACATGTCATCATTTGTACAGAATTCAGTGCCTACCGCCAACTTTACCTGGGAAGACCTGCTTGGTTTACTTCGCGATGAACTCCAGGAATATGGAAGCTTGCTCGGTCTGCTTTCCGCTCAGCAGCAAAACATCCTAGACCGCAGACCAGAAAGCCTGCTTGAGATCAATCAATCTGTTCAAACCCAGATGGAAGCCAGCCAAATTTTACAAAGAAGAAGGCAGGGGTTTGTCACAAGTTTAGCTCATTCATTTGGGGTTTCATCTGAATCAAATCTTTCAGAGCTCATACCACACTTCCCAGATGTTACCCGCCCTATGTTTGAGAGTTTAGTGGAGGAAATTAACAACCTTATCAGTAAAGTTCGCTCAAAAATTGAGCAAAACCAACGCCTACTCAGCCGCTTATCCGAGGTAACGGAGCAGATACTCAGCGTCACCAACCCCAGTGCCCATTCCAAAACCTACAGTCGTACCGGTAATGTGCAAAATCTTGCTCATAACCGGTCCAGTATTAACGAGTCTGCATAATCATTGATATTTTAAGATGTCTTTACTTGGAGAAATAAGCAAAAACAGCGAAGCCTTACGCTATCATGCGAAGACTGCGGAAATTGCTGGCCAAAATTTAGCCCATGTAAATGACGAAACTTATGCCCGCCAAAAAGTTTTGGCCCGGGAAGGTGTAATGTACGGTAGCTTTGGTGAACTTCAGACATCAGGTCTTGAAGCAGCAGGGCTTGAACATGCAAGGTCGGAGCTCCTGGATAGACGAGTGGTCAATGAGTTGTCTGAAACCGCAAGCTTGGAAGCTCAACAGGAGATCCTTAGCCTTCTTCAGGGTGCACTCGGTGAAACTATAACCCGAAACGGTATAAATGTCGGGCTGGATGACCTTCATGACAGTGACCTTGCCCCAGGCAGTCTGACCCGTGCCCTCAATGATTTTTTTAATGCCTTTCAAGAGTTGTCCGCCTCACCTGATGAGCCAACCATAAAACAGGAACTTTTCAACAAAGTTGGCACCTTGGTCAAAAGGTTTAATGATGCAGGTAGCAGCTTGGATTCCATTGAAGAAGATCTTTCCGAAACTGTTAAAAGATCCGTTGATGATGTAAACCGGGTGCTAGCTCAACTGCATGAAACCAACAAGCAAGTACGCCGCTTTGAGCTTCAGGATAAAGGCAAAGCGGTAACCTATCGTGATAAACGGCAAGCTCTTCTTGAAGAGTTGTCTCAATTAATGGATTTCAAAGTCGAGGAAGATGTGGTCGATGGAAAACCCTCCGGTTTCCTAAACTTGTATGTTCAGGGTACTGCCAATGAGAAGGTAAACCTCCTTGACCCAATGGGTCCCAAAAATATTACCAACGACTGGGGACAGGAATTTGTAATTGCAGCCCCCAATGACCCCAATGGAAAAGCGGCTAAAGTAAGAGCAAAAATTGACGCCAATGGCAACCTGGGTCGTTTTGAGGTATTGGATGGAGGTTCTTTGTACAACGATTCTGAGGGACCGATCTTAGTTTCTTTACTTCCTCCCAAGCCCACATCAAATCTTGTTGAAACAGATACAGGAGAGATTGTTTCCGCTCCTAAAGGCGGAACGGTCAATGAAGTTTTTGTTCAAGAAGGTGACGAAGTACAGCAAGGAGATCCTCTCGTTAATGTAGATGTCACAGGAAACACTCAAGGAGAGAACGCAGAAGCTGTCATAGTGGGTGAAGCTGGGATTAATGCCCCGGTTGATGATGGAGAAGAAATGTCGAATGTTACTGGAGGAGGTCAAGCTAACACGGTCCCTTTTCTCACGGAAATTGCTCGCAAAGAAGGTGATGTCTTTTATCGGGGGGATTCCTACTACCAAGCCCTTACCAATACCCAAAAGGGTGACGATGTCAGTGATACACGGAAGTTTATGAAGATTTCCACAGCACCTAATGGTCAAGTGCAGGAGATAAAAAAGCGACATTCTGATATTGAGACTTTCCAGCAAGGTGACCAAATTTATTACGAAGGCAAATTCCTTCAAGCCACAGAAGAAGTTGCCCCTGTCTCTGAGGAATTAGGTGAAGATGGATTAGCTAGCCGTACATATTTAGCTGGTGAAGTTATCCTTTACCAAGGCACTTATTACCAAGTGTTTTCTAATGTAAGCAAAGGAACCGACCTTTCCGGGATACTCGAAGGAGACACAGAAAACGAACAGCAAGTCCCTAAAGCAGCAGGCGACCAAACTTTGGACTCCCTATGGGTAATTGGAGACAGCCTGCCCTCTATGGCAAATGCCAAAGAAGAAGGACTGGATGAAAATGGTGAGTTATCAATTGCTAAAGGTGATATTATTTCAAGTCTTAACAATAATAATGAAAGGCTCTACTACCTTGCAGTTCAAGATATCGCTGAAGGTGACATCCCGAATTACGATGAATCCGATTCTTTTGTTAGGCTTAACTCCTTTGTAGACTCAAGCGTCAAGAACCTGGATACAACCCAGGGAACCCTTCAGTTTTTTGATAATGAGGTATACTATGATGAGCTAAATGATCAGCATTTCATAGTTGATTCCGCTCCTTCAATCATAACTGATCCGGCAGTTATTGCATCCTTTGATCCTTCCTCTTCAGAGTGGGCATCTAACTTCCATGTTTTTAACCCCAAAGTCGTGGATGGGGATCCTAACAGTGTAATCCGAAAGATTTCATCCTCTGGTCATAACCTTGCCAATGGGACTCTTCAGGAAGTTAACATTGGCATTGCTGAGGCCGTTGTTAAGAATGGTGAAATTACGACTTTTAATATCCTCAATGCGGGCAATTCATTTCCTTCATCAGACGCAATTTTTTCGGATGGTATAGAGTTGGACCTGAGTGCAGGTGCTATCCACGGATATCAATCAGCAAGGGCGAACGAAATGGAAAGGTTTCGGACGAGTTTGAACGATCTCGTTTCGGACTTCGTCACTCAAGTGAATGCTATTTATAACCCGGATGACGACCAGGGTGGGTATCTTTTTGGTTTTGATGCCTTCCTTACCCGCGCAGTTGCAGGAAACAACCTGATCATGGAAGAAGAATATGGTCTTTATGGCGTTGAGGGCACAGGAGAATTGCAACTTTTTAGGGATGAAGTAAACATGACGCTCCCTACAGCCGAGTCTGATACCTTTACTATTGTTAATACTACCCCCATTTTCCCTGAACAAGTCCCCAACCAAGCACTAGTTCGAGAGAGTGATGACTTAAAGTTATTCCTTGATGATCCTAATAATGCAGACATCTATCAGTTTTATGCTTCAGCTGATAAGATGCAGCATGTAACTCTCGAATTGGATGAAAGCTACCCTGGGAATGACAAACTTGTTGGGACTGATGATGATGGCAGATCACTACTACTTGCTTATGAAACGATTCCTTTTAGGATCGAACAAGGTGAGAAAGCATTTATTATTGGGGACAATTTTTCTTTTGATGCCGTCCTGCAAAATGACTGGAACCTTGCTACAAGTCTCAGGGTCGATAATGACCTTTCCGTAGAAAACCTTAAATCAACTCATGATTTTGCAGAAGGGGCTAATGAGGTTGCCTTTAAAATTGCAGACTTAGCCAACGATGGTGAATTCACTGATCACATCTCTACAATGAATGCGGATATTGGCAATTCACTGGCTGACCTCAATGACAACCATGCTCACCAAAAGTCTCTCGAAACTCTTCTTTTAGACCAACGACGTGCCGTTAGTTCTGTATCAATTGATGAGGAAGTATCTGACCTGATGCAATTTCAAAGATCATTTCAGGCCTCCGCACGGGTTCTAAATACTCTCGACAAAATGCTAGAACTTGTTGTGCTTGGTTTGGTTAAATAATTTACCTATATGCGTTTACCTAACCTTAGTGTTTCTGACTCCATCACGAATACCATTCGTGACTTGGATATGCAGCGCTATAAATTGGATAAACAAATTTCGAGTGGGCAAAAAATCACTCTACCGGAAGATGATGGCATGCGTCTTGGCCGCGTCATCGATATCGATACTGAAAAGGGGAAACTTGCCCAGTATCAAAGAAATGCTTCTTATGCCTCTGAATTCCTTAA
The DNA here is from genome assembly GCA_965661905.1 of Opitutales bacterium. GTDB lineage: Bacteria > Verrucomicrobiota > Verrucomicrobiia > Opitutales > Seribacteraceae > Seribacter. Next base: position 9,350 of record CBFIFQ010000001.1, on the reverse strand, counting down.
TGCTGGGCATCTAAACTTAGATAACCTGAGGGAACTTAACCAGCGTGCCCAGGAAATATCAAGGGTTGCCGGTTCCAGCCTTAACGGCCCTGCTATGGAGACCTATGGCAATGAGATCAATCAACTCATTGAGGAAGCACTGAATCGGGTTAACGCCAGGCATAGAGGGCGCTCCCTTTTTGCTGGCACTCAATTAAAGCCTGAGTTTGGGAATTCTGAAATTCAATTGGGCCAAGAGCAAAGATCAACTATATCTTTAAATTCGAGCTTTGTGGGTGATATTGGAGCCGATGGTTCCAGGCAGATCAAGGCAGGTGAACAAGTGGTTATTCATTTAAACGGAAGGGAATATGTAATTGAAGCAACTGCTGATGGATTAACTACTGATAAAATTACTGAACTTGCGAATAAGTTAATTAACGAAGACCCTGAGATACTTTCTGACTTTGAACCTCTTGAACCTGAAGGTGAAAACTACAGGGCTTTCATCCGTGGATCGGTTGGTTCTGAAACTCCTCGGAAATCGGATATAAAACTATATTCGGAAATATCTACAAATGGCGACTTATTAGTTTACGGCACTGTCGGGAAGTCCTACGACGCCAAGGCAGAGTACCGGACGCAGTGGGACGCAAGTCATTATTATCCTAACCAAATTGCTCAAAAAAGAGCAGCGCAGACTGAGATTCTTTACCCAGGCTCTTCCTACGAAACCCTGACTCCCTCCGAAAAGAAAATTGTGGATGATGCCGTCTTTGAAGCACCGAATGGTTCTTTTTCTCTTTGGAGCGATAAACTTTCTTTTAAGGCAGGAGACAAGGTTTTGGATGATATCACGGACCCAGACAACCCACGCTTCTTGCAGTTCCAAGATCCCGTCAAGGGGAACTGGGGACCTGATGAATATGCTGAAAATGACTTCGTCTTTCACGATGGAGCCTGGCACAAAGTCCTTGATCCAAACGGCACGCTGAGCAATGATGTTCCGCATAACCCCGCAGGGCTTTCAACCTTTAACCCCAACCTAGCTTACACCTCAGGTGATGTACTTCAGGCAAACAATCAGCAGGTTGTAGTTGCAGGCGAAATTATGAAGGGGCAATTTGATGCCTTTGCCAATTACTCAGCTGGTGATGTGGTGCATGATGGCAGCGACTTTTATTCATTTGATGAAGATTCGGTTTCCTCTCTTTCTACAGATTGGGAAGTGAAAAACTACGAGCAGGGTGCAGTTGTCAGGCACAACGGAATTTACTACGAAGCATCTGTTGCCATAAGTAGCGACTCCACATCTGCTGACTTCGACGTCACAAACCCAGGAAGATCTGCAAAATGGTCGAGTCTTGGCACTTCCATAGCGACACTTTCTGGTAAAATAAATGGGGTAATAACCAATGTCAGTGCTGATGTTCTTGATCAAGCTACGAATGCCAACCTAAACTTTGATGAAGTTGCTCCCACCTACTTCAGTGCATCTCCTTTTCAAGCGGTCAACTCAGTTACTCAAGAGTTCTTTAGTCCCATTACGGTTGGAGTAGAAAATGAAGGCGTTACCTACGAAGAAATCCCTGAAGATTCGATTGACCCAACCTGGACACAAGAAATTAATGTGGGGATTTCTTCTTCAGATGGTACATCTCGCCTTTCCGTTACCCATTCCGATCCATGGAAAAGGCTCCAGACCTATGAACTTGGAAGTATCACCGAATTTGAAGGCAAACTTTGGGAGTCTCAAATAAATGATAATTTCAATCACAAACCTGCTGAAGGAATATCGACTTACTGGAAAGAACTACCATCAGGGTACAGCGTTGACCGTGAAGATTGGAATGTACAGGCAACGGGTACAACCCTTAAAGAATTTCATGTTTCCTTGGATGGTAGGTTGTTTAATGAATTTTCTGAAGCTAAGGCCCATAATAGCAATATCCTCCTTTTCTCTCAAGATGCACTGCCAGTTGATACAACTCCCGAGGATTTAGATTTACTAGCTGAAGAAAAGGTAAAGACCATTTCTTACCCAGTTGCAACTTTCGATGTATCAGGTTCCGAGTCTGAAGGGACGGTCTACTTTGACCACCAAACCCAAGAGTATAGGCTTGCTGCAGCGGCTGAGGGAAGTCAGATCATTTCCAGTCAAATGATCACCTTTGAACAGCCTATTGAGCAGTTAGATGGTCAATATTTCATTCCAACTGATGACACCTTAGCTACTGACAGCTCCTTATGGCTGTCCATACAAGATCAATTCCCGCCCAATGTTGTACCCATAGTAGAAGGCGAACCATTTAATTTATTGAAAGGGGAATACATCTACGATGAATCCCTAGACAAGTATTACATTGCCACTGCAAATTCGAATACTGATACCAATGTTGAAGGTTTTGATCCCACAAACCCTTCAGCTCCCATTGCCAATATTCGAGAAGCTTCGGCTCGTAGCGATGGTACAGTCTTCAAGCTGACAGCACTGCCGAGGGAAGGACAGGAAACAGTATTTTCGAGTGAAGCTGAAAATACGGACATTGCCTTAGACACCGGTGAATACATCTTCCACCAGGAAGAGAAAGCTTACTATGTGGCGACAGAAGCTACCAATATAGATAGTAATGCAGCGTTTGAAGCCCTTCTGGCAGATAATAAAATGATTAAAGTGCCTGCTGAGGTACGAACACAAGGGTCTGAGTGGTCTTCCAATAAAACATATCACTCAGGTGACATTGTGTTATACGATGGTCAATACTATCGGAGTATGCGGGATAATTTTAATAATTTTCTTCCATCAGCCGATTTTCTTGGCTCTACAGAAATGGTGCTTCCTGATTCTGAACTTATACCAAGTGTGGATGGTCAAAGTCAGGTCGCAAATTACATATGGGAAATTGTAGAAAACCCACTGCAGCATGTCCTTCAATTTGATGCTACCCGTGATGATGCACCCATAGTCTCAATCCCAACTGCTGGTGCAGCCGGTTCGGATGCATCCGCAAAAGCTGTTGTCGATGCAAACGGTAATATAGTTGGGTTAAAAGTTGAGGAAGCGGGTAGGTACTTTTTTCAAGATGGCAATATCCCTGAAGATTTCACAAAGGTTACGATTCAGGTTGGGCAGGAATCTCTTGAGGCATCAATATTGTGGCAAGAAAACCCCAATGACCCTGGTCCATTCAGAATCGCCGGTTTTGAGATCAATGAACCCACTGAGCCTATTACGAGCCTCGCACCTATCGGTCCTCGAATTGGAGACACTTTTTCTTTTGCCACAGGTTCGAAAACCTTTCTTGATCACCGTAACGAGAAAGGTGAGATTGTAAATGTAACCTACATGGGTTCTGAAAATAATTCAGAGTTTTATGTGGGCAAAGACAGTGCTATTTCATCCTTCTTAAATTCTGCAGATGGAGGCACCGCCGAATTGGGTGATGTGGTCAATACTCTCGTAGAGCTTCGTGATGGGTTAGCAAACGCAACCCCTTCTTTTTATTCCCAGGAAGTCGAGGATTCAGAAAAGAGACTTATTGAGCTCGAAGACAATATTATCGATAAAATGGGGGAACTTACTGCCAGCATGGTTCGTATGGAAACCGTCAAGGCCCATGATGAAGATTACTTCATGCAACTTGATCAGAGAGTATCCCGAGACCTGGATATCGATTTATCCGAGACCATTATGAGGCTTTCGAGGGTATCCACTGCCTATCAGGCTGCTATGCAGGTTGGTGCTCAACTGCTGAACACTTCTTTATTGAATTACTTGTAATTTCTTTATGAAACTGAATTTAGGAGAGGACTCCAATAACCCGGACCTTGACTCCTCCACAAGTCAAAACAAAATCTCGCTCCCTCAGGGTTTGTTTGGTTTTTCTAAAATCCGGAACATGGAACTCATGTTTGACAGAGAGGAATTACCCTTCATGTGGTTGCGGGAAGAGCAGGAAGATGGCTTGGCTTTTGTTGTGCTAGAGCCAGGTGGTGTATTGCCTGATTATTCTGTCGAAATAGCAGATGCTGATATTAAGGTACTTGGAATAACAGGACCTGAAGATACGATGATCCTCAACATCGTCACCTTGCTTCCTGAGCAAGCGAGTAAAATTTCACTTAACCTTGTCGGTCCCATTATCGTGAACCGCAAGACATTGGTCGGCAAGCAATGTATCATCAATAATCATGAAGATTATTCTGCCCGCCACATTCTTGATGTTGGTGGTGAAGGTCTCTAATTTTACTATTTGAGACCATGTTGATATTATCTCGTAAAGTAGAGCAGGGTATAAAAATTGGTGATGAAATTGAGATTTCGATCACTAAAATAGAGGGGGATTCAGTAAAGATTGGAATCTCTGCCCCTCGCTCCATTTCAATTTTCCGGAGAGAAATCTTAGAGGAGATGCAATCCTCAAACCAAGCAGCAGCTGTATCGGGCTTACCAAGCCAAGGTGGATTACTCAAAAGTACACTGGCGGCCGGTTCAGCCAAAAAGTTGATTGAGCAATTCAAAGCCAAAAAAAATGCTTCGCTTGAGAAAAAAGCTGAAGAGTAAGGATCAAGTTTTTCCGCTTATCTTAAAAACTTCCTAAATAGTAACTATGGCCACCTTCAAACCTTTTAGAGCACTACGCCCAAAACCTGAGTATGCAAAAGATGTTGCATCCCGTCCTTACGATGTATTAAACGCCCAGGAAGCCAGGCAAGAGGCAGAGGGCAATAAATATTCATTTCTTCGGGTGATTAAGCCAGAACTTGAACTGCCTGATGACATTGATCCTTATGGTGCAAATGTATACAACCAGGGACTTGAAAATCTCAATTTTTTACGCTCCGAACAAATTATTGAAAAAGATGCAACTCCATCCTTTTATATCTATCGGTTAACCATGGATGGTCGTGAACAGACTGGAATCGTCGGCTGCTGTCATTATCAGGAATATTATGACGGTCATATCAAGAAGCATGAGCTGACCAGGACTGCCAAGGAAAATGACCGGGTCAGGCATGTGGAAACTCAAAATGCCAACGCAGAACCTGTATTTTTTTCTTACCGCGGGCTTGATTCCATCAATCAGGTAATTACGAACGCGACTCAATCGGACCCGGTCTATGACTTTACCGCGGATGATGGCATCCGGCATGAGCTCTGGGTTATCGATGATGAATCTTCTATCTCGAGGATTGAAAATGATTTCAAGTCTGTTCCGGATCTTTATGTGGCAGATGGACACCACCGTACAGCGGCAGCTGCGAGGGTAGGGCAGCAAAAGAAGGATAACAACCCTAACCATGATGGAACGGAAGAATATAATTTTTTTATGGCGGTTTTATTTTCAGATGATCAGTTAAAAATCTTTGATTATAACCGAGTAGTTCAAGACCTGAATGGCATGTCCACTGATCAATTCAAGGAGAAGCTTCAGCGAATTTTTGAAATCTCAGAATTGGAGTCCGCTCAAAGTCCTTCAATTAAGGGTGTTTTTTCCATGTATCTTGATAAGAAGTGGTATAGCTTGAACCCGAAGGAAGTTATTTCTTCGGATAACCCCAAGGAGAACCTGGATGTCACTCTTTTGTCGGAGAAAGTCCTGGATCCGATTCTTGGTATTCAAGACTTACGGAAAGATACAAGGATTGATTTTGTTGGGGGTATCCGTGGTTTAGGCGAACTGGAACGGCGGGTAGACTCTGGTGAAATGGCAGTCGCCTTTGCCCTTTTTCCCGTATCCATGGCTGAGCTCCTCGCCATTGCAGATGCTGGAGAAATTATGCCGCCTAAAACAACTTGGTTTGAACCAAAGCTTCGAAGTGGTTTGTTCATCCACGAGCTTCAGTAGTAGAAACACTTCATTGGCTGTAAGGGGTTACCATTACAGCACCAATCTGTTATCTAATAATTAATCCTCAAGCGATTATGAAACTGCTCATTCTTAGTGCATCGACTGGAGGCGGTCATGACATGAGAGCTTTCGCCCTTCAATCCTGGTGGAAAAAAGGGAAGGGCAGGGAAGCCGTGGTTACCCACCCCCTGGAATCCGGATCAATTTTCTACCGTTTCGGCACTGAGCTTTATAATGTTATCCAAAAAAAAGCACCATGGCTTCATACCTTTTATTTTTCTTTTCTTGAGCATGCAAAGCTCCACCGCAGCACAAGAATGTTGCTTGGTAAAAAAAAATTTCTTCAGTCCATTAGGGATCACAAACCTGATATTATACTAAGCGTTCATGCTCACCTGAATCATGCTTACTTTAAGCTAGCCAAAACCTGGAACCCTGCTGTCAGGTTTGTAGTTTATTGCGGGGAGTTTGCAGATGGTCATGGGTTTAGCAAGCATTGGGTTAACCCCCACACGGATCTTTTTACCGGACCGTTTTCATCCACCTGCGAAGCAGCCATCAAATATGGAATGCCTCAGAATAAAGTGAAGGAGGCTGGGTTTATACTAAGGGAACCGTTCTACCGAGAGAAAGATATTCATAGAACGACTAAATATTTAAAGTCTTTGGGGATTAACCCTGAGGAAAAATTCATCCTTCTAGGCACTGGGGCAAATGGAACAAACAATCACCCCCAAGTTTACAGGGAACTTACTCGTTCCATAAATTTGCACAAATACAGGCAAGTCGTGGCTTTGTGTGGAAAAAACGAAACAACATTAAAGAATCTAATTTCTCAGGCTGGTAAAAGTAAAGTGAAACTGATTGCCCTATCCAAAGTTGATGCTGAAGGCATGGTCGCGTTGCTATCCCATGCCGCCTGTCTTTTGGCAAGACCGGGTGCAGGATTAAGCGCTGAGGCAGTGGCAATGAATACACCTATGATTTTCAACCTTTGGGGGGGAGTGATGCCACAGGAAACCAACAACTTAAACTATTGGGAATTAAAAACCGGCAGGTACGTAAGTATTAGAACCCCCCAAGAGTTGCCCGCTCTTTTATCCACAGGCATCCCAAGCTTGGGGGTAACTTTGCCTAAGTATCCACCGATTATTGATATTCTTTTGGAGCTTACAAAAGATGAATAATATGCCGGCAATAGGTCAACTTCCAGCATGGGCTGTTGCTCGGTCACTGGAAGCAATGAGTGTTGAAATCCAGAGACATAAACCTAATTTCTATAAGCTATCTGCCCGCATCCTGACAAATTCCAAAATTTCTTTAACTGCAGGTGATGAAATTGTTTTTGATAATGATAATTTATTACATGCTGTAAGACAGGGGTTTGCTTTACCTGAAATTATCCCCCTCTGTATCAATCCAATCGTCTCCTACAAAGGCATAAGAGCCCTCATGGAGATCAAGGATTTGTACAACCAAAGCCCAGGTAAACAAGATGTAAAAATATTTTTCCAAGCAGGACTTGAAGCGACCGCGTGCTACCTAAATCATCACCCATCTGTCCAGGATTTAATGAGAGATGAAAAAGGAACCATCGACTGTTACCTTCATGAAAAATTTTTCTTGGGCAGAATTTTTCGGTCTAACGAAGATGTATGGAAATGCACTTCAGAAAAACCTGACACTGAACCATCTGTCGTCTTAGACTTTAAAAACCTAGGTTCTGCGATACGGGGAGCCTGTGGCCAAATCGACCCTCTTGCAGATCCAGCTCTCGGTAATATAATGGTTGCTGGAAGGATACCTTTGTTGGATAAATTTGGTTTTGTTGCTAGAATTGTTTCCCGCGAAGTACCCTCGCCACTTCAAAAATTTCATGCAAAATAATTCCTCCAACTTTTTTAAAAGGGCCCAGCAAGTAATTCCAGGGGGAATCTATGGGCATGTGGCTCCGGCCGCAGGTCTCCCTGATTGCTTTCCTCATTATTGCCAGGAAGCTGCAGGACATACCTTTACTGATGTCGATGGTAAGGAGTGGTTGGACTTTATGTGTGGGTTTGGTGCCATTTTACACGGTTACTCAAACCCTGAAATTGAAGAAGCTGCAAGTAAGCAAAGAGATAGGGGTGCCGTTTTTAACCAGCCTTCTCCGGTTATGGTTGAATTGGCAGAGAAACTTGTGAGCCGAATTGAATTTGCTGATTGGGCTGTCTTTGCCAAAAATGGGTCTGACCTGACGACCTGGGCAATTCGGGTGGCAAGGCAATACACCCAACGCCCTCTTATTGTTAAGGCGAAAGGGGCCTATCATGGAGTTGATGCTTGGTGTGATCCGGGTATGGGTGGACGGATCCCGTCGGACAGGCAAGATATTCTTGAGTTTGATTGGAATGATGCCGATCAGCTTAAATCTTTATTCAAGCGATATGGAGACCAAATTGCCGGTGTGATCTTAACCCCATTTCACCACCCTGCCTTTGCCCAGTCAGTTATGCCCCTTTCAGGTTTCTGGGAGGAAGTAAGTTCCCAATGCCAGGCATATGGAGCATTACTTGTACTCGATGATGTGAGGGCAGGGGGGCGGTTGCATGACCAGGGATCGCATGAGTTTTTTAATTTTGCTCCAGACCTCGCGGTCTATTCTAAAGCCTTAGGCAATGGCTATGCAATTTCAGCATGTGTAGGGAAAAATGATTTCAAAGCTTCATCTTCGGAAGTTTTCCTAACTGGGAGTTGCTGGAATGATGCAGTGGCTATGACCGCTGCCTCCGTGTCATTATCGATAGCTGAAAGAGACGGGGTGGCCGGTCAGGTTATGAACAAGGGGTCGTATTTTTGCTCTAAGCTTATTCAAATTGCTCAAGAGTATAATATTCCTCTTTCGATGACTGGCCCTACGTCCATGCCTTACCCGATTATCGAGCAAGATGAGAATTTATTCAAAATTCAACAATTCTGTAGGTTTTGTGCGGAAGAAGGCTTATATTTTCACCCTCACCACAATTGGTTTATCAGTAATTCTCACACCATCGAATCTCTTGATTTGGCTCTTCAAAAAGCATCGGAGGCATTAGCAAAGCTAAGCCGCATATCAGGTAGTTAATTGCATGTGGATATTATTTGATTGATCGCAAATCTCTTGGACGGGGTGCATTTTAAAACAGCATCTTCCAAGGCAAAGGTAATCTTTCGAAGTACAGAAACGGCAGACTCCAGCGTTCCCTCATTTACCGTATCATCCTGTAGCCAGGGCATGGTTACAAAAGAAAAATCTCCCAGCAAAGACGATAGATCAGAGTACTTAAATAGCTCGTAGAGCATTTCCTTTGCCTGACTGCCTTGCTTGTATTTATCCACAGACTGCCAAACTTGATCACAGCAGGATAGAAGTGTGGTAAGCACCTGCTCGAGACCCATTCCACTGATTTGTTTTTTGAGACTCAATTTGGTGGCATCTGGAGAGAAGGGCAGAATGTTTTCGCTTACAGCCTGTTTAAGGTGAGCACTATCATCCGGATG